>CAYUOS010000034.1:0-25394 GCA_964446435.1 uncultured Rikenellaceae bacterium
CCCTTGAGTTAACTCCTGACAAACCCAGGGTAACCGGCAAGGTTGAAGCCACTGATGTTGGGGCAAAACCTCTCAGCAACATTCCCCTGGCGATTCTCAACACCTATAAGCAGTCTTCAAATTTCAATAAGCCGGTGCTGAATGCGAAGACAGATGGAAATGGTTACTATGAGTTTAACAATCTGGATCCTGAGATTGGGGCGTTAAATTCTGAAGGTATTGCCGAAATAACCGGACCAAGCCGGATTTTGATATGTTCAGCACCCGGCTTCAAGGGAGAGGTCCGGGAGCTTGGCATCCTGCTCTGGGGTCAGAAGATGGTAATTCCCTTCAACCTGGAGCCTGACGGCCTTTTTTCAGGGTATGTTGTTGATGAGGAGGGGAATGCCGTCGCCGCCCATGTACAGATAGATGATCTCGCATTTACTTCAACAACAATGAAGTTTGAATATGATGAAGCAGCAACCAAGGCAGGAGGCAAAGGGGCTACAGGGACAACAGGAGCTGCAGGAACAACCGGTGGAACTACCGGAACCACAACTGGTGGACCCGGTGGTTTAGCCGGCTCGCTGACAAGTTACAGCACATATCAGACGAGCAGTGGCGCTATTTCGAATCTTTCCAGTACCAATACATCTCAGTCCTATATGCCAACCGGTGTAAAACAGGTATTCAGCCTAAAGGCTCCTTCAGGTAACAACCGGAGCTTAAGGATAGTTCCCAGAGATCCCGGCTATTCGGCAGAGACCTATACTGTTGATGTTAAGAAGGCGCCACCATCAGGAACACCTGATCAGCTTAATCCATATGTTGTTTACAAGATGAAGAAGCGGGTCAGGTTCATGGTGGCAGAGAAACCTTCGGGAGGCATTACAACGGTTGCAGCCCTGAAGCCTGTGCCAAATGCTGTGGTTACATTGAAGCTGCCTGGAGCGGATGTGGTCAGAACTACCGGTAATGACGGCTACGTTTTGTTTGAATTTGATAATAACGGCTCTTCATTTACTTTTGAAATAAAAGCTCCTGCAAATGTCGACCTTGAGAATGCAAGCTATACTATCAACAATGTTCAGGATAGCAAGACTCCGGTTAACCATACACCGGCACTGCTCAGAAAGACGGTCAGAATAAGTGGAAAGGTAAGCCTGAGCTCAAATCTGCCGGTTAACAGTCCTGTTGAAGGAGCTACTGTATACCTGGAAATGGGTAATGGCACCAGAATAGAAACAAAAACCAACAAGAATGGTGACTATCTGCTTACAAAAGTGCCTGGCAATTTCATCTATATAACAATCTGGGCATCAAAACCGGGCGCCGTACCCAACATTGTAAGCCAGTCAAAGCAGATACTCGTGAAGGATGTCAATGTAGTTGATTTCGTGTTGTCTGTTGACAAGGAGATAGCGATCGAGAATATTTTCGGGTTTGATGTGGACCTTAAGAAGACAACTAAGAATCTTGACGGTTCATGGGTTGTAAGCGGAGCCCTTGTCAACCTTCCTTCAAATCCGAACTTCAAAACCTCAGCCACCGGTCAGACTATCCCATTTACAAATCTTAAGATAATCAAGGGAGCAGCGACCACTTCCTCAGGTATCCCAGTAGGCGTTCCGGCCTCAAATGAATTTGATACCGACCTGAAGGAACTGTCACTGATTCTGAACGGTGTGTTCGGGGTGCTTCAGACACCCTCTTCGGGTGAGGTGATTAAGATAAGTTCCCAAAATGGGAAGGGAGAGATAAGGGGTAAGGCAGGAATACTTAAGACCTCATTTCAGTTTTCAGACAACTATCTGACATTCACTGAGAATATTCCTTTCTACCTGACTCCTGACCCCGGCAGTTCACAATCTGCTGTAGTAACAATTACCACGGCTGACCATCCGTCAAGAAAATGGGGTCTGACCGGTGTCGGAACCGGTGATATCAACTTCAGGCTTCTGGCATTTGGTGCAAAGGCTGATAGGGCCAAGTCATGGCTGCAGGATGACCGGATAGGGCTGACAACAGTGATTACCACTAACGAAATTGCCGGAATGACTCCTTCAAAGCTGAGTGTTGATATTGGAGAGCTGATAGTTCGTGCAACAAAGATTGAGCCGCTAAGCGGTTCCAAGCCGCTGGGCTTCAAGCTCGAGAAATGGGACTTTGTAGCGACCGGCTGGTCAATTCAACATTACATAAATGGAATATATATACCACAAGGAACCATTAAAACCGGACTTATAGATGTTCCTGTTAAGAATGTTATCATCACACCCGACCAGCTGAAGATAGAATCTTTTGAAATTAAAAACCTTACATTTTCGGGAGTGGTACCTTTAAACGTGATTACGCAGAACTGCTCATTTGGCTATAATCCCAGTGCAGGAACAGACAAGAAACCTCACTGGGAGCTGAGGATTGTCGGAACCGGCGGTAATCCGGGTGTGTCAATATCTGGATTGCCAGGGTTGCCTCAGGGTACGGAAATGAAGTTTCAATCCTTTTCTTTGCTCAGCAACGGAGAGCAGCAAATCAGCACGGGGAATCAGCAACAGCAGTATGTTTTCAATAAGGTTCTGAAAGTAAAACCATTGACCTTCTCTGGTGGAGATAAGTACTTTGATATGATGTGCAATGTTGATCTCGATATCCCACGGATTGAGGCGAGCAGTGCAATTATCAGGTTCTCGAAACCAGGTTCAGCCATTCTGTTCGAAATATTCCCCTTCAAAGTTAGCTTCGACGGATTGGGGGGCGTACGGTTCGCCTCAGATATCTCACAGGGGTCGCAGAAGCTTCAGGGTTCTGAATTTACGGCAGTCGGCACCATTACGGATAAGGAGGGCATTAAACTGAAGGGAAAACTACACCGCACAGAAACAGCGGCCTGGGTTGATGTTGATCCCAAAGGCCAGAGTATGGCCCTTGGTTCCGGCCAAACCTCTTTCAGAAATATCGAAGGAAGGATGGAGGTAGTGCCAGCAATTAATGACTGGTCTAAGTTTACCTTCAGCGGTGATATGACAGGCTTCAACGGGATGACGTCTGACATAAGAAAAACCTTCACGGTACATGGCAGTATTACGGCAGATAACGAAAGCCTTGGGGTGAAGAACGTGCCGACTTCGTTTGGCGGGATGTCATTTACCTATGATATTAAGAATGCCCGGATGACCGGATCACTGGATATTAATAAAAGTCTGGGTGCAGTTAAGATTAATGGTCTGGCCGAGATCCTGGTTGACGCTGCAGGATGGTACTTCCTTATGGGAGGAGAGTTGACAGCACCCGGATTTGGTAATATGTCGGTAGGAATGTTAATGGGTGATTACCGCATTATGACGCCCTATGCATCGCAAAAAGTAATGCAGTTTGCATACAATAAAAATGTGCCTCAGACAATTGCATCAGGGGTATCGGGATTTTTCATTACCGGGAAGAAGGATGTACCTATAATTAATATTCCGAGTTTTGAGATAAACCTCGGACTGGTGAATGCAAAACTTGGCGTTACAGCCGGGCTCGATGCACGCCTGTGGATGGGTTTCGATGGAAGCGGAAATGAATATGGATTTGGAGCAATGGCATTTGTGCATGCTTACTTCAAGGCTACTTCAATTACATGTACCCAGCTGAGTGCAGAGGCCAGGGTGGAACTGGGAGCTACCGGGATTTACCAGAGCAATACCGGAATATTCACTGCTGCAGGTTGCGGTAGTTTTACCATTGGCGGATCTGTAAAGCAATGTTTCCCGACTCCGTGCTGGAGTCGAGGTGTCTGCTGTACAAACTGTATCGGCGCAAGTGTAAGCCAGGGGATAAGACTTGACCTGCTGTTCGATTCGAAAGGCAATACAAGCATGGACTTTGGCTTTGGCAATTGCAGTGGCCAGACCAGCCTTACAGGCAAATAGATGAATTGATTAAGGCTAATATAAAAGACAGAAAAATATACGGCATTATGGCAAATAAATATTCCCGAAGCACAACACTGGCATTAGCCTTTCTGGTTGTCAGCATCTTTTCATCTGCCCAGGAGGAGAACCAACCCACAGCCGTGGCTACCGAATACGGTATCTGGATATATCTGGGCAGTGAGATCCCCGACGGTTTTCAGTACGAGGTGCTGAAGAAAGCAGGGCAGGGCAGATTCAATGTCATTGGCACAACATCATATCCCCGTGATGCAAAAAGAATGATGGAAATAATCGATGAGAATTTCCCATTTTTCATGGGTGTTGAAAAGCCTGGTGAAGCAGAAGCGTCATACATGCGAAGTTATGCTGCCACGGTTAAGACGGCAGACAGCATATACATTCCCAACTTTCCGTTGATGCACCTTGCCTTTGGAACGGCATTTTTTGACAAGGATGTTGAGATTGGAAAGTCTTATCAGTACATGGTTAGGAAAATAAGGGAGGGAGAGCCACACTCTTCAGAAAGAGAGAGTAATACCATTGATTATCCATCGCCTGTTGATATTTTGCAGCCCAGGTTCTCTGATAAACATGAGACAGCAAATCAGATTGCATTGCGCTGGTTTGTTCCGGAACAAAGGAGCCTGCACTCTTTCCGGGTATATCGTCGGGTATTCGGGCTAGGGGATTTCGAGCCTGTAACTGTGTCAAAGGGGTTTTCCACCTCGGGTGACACAATATGGATGGTAGTAGCTGATACTATTGTAACTGTTCCTGCCATCTATGAGTATTATATTGTTCCTTCGGATATATTTGGCAACAGGGGCCCTGCATCTGAAATTGCCTCTGCCGGAACACCGGCAGAAACGCTTGTCATGCTGCCTGAATATTTCAATGCGATAGGGGGAGATGATAATCATAAGGTATTGCTATCATGGAAACTTAAAGAGAACCGTTACCTGAGGGGGGTAGACATTTACAGGAGCAAATCGTTTGATGAGGGCTATATAAGGATTGCACGAATGACTGCAACTGACACTCTGTATACCGATATAGTTCCGGAAGCAAATGAAAACTTCTATTACTACCTGATTATAAACGGACCCGGTGAGACAAGCTTTTCATCGGCAAGGGTTTCAGCCATGTTCAGGAATGCAGGAGAGAACCCTCTTCCGCCTGATGAAATTGATGCTGAGACAGTACCCGGAGGGGTTAAGGTATACTGGAGTTATTATGAACCCCATGCCAGGGGATTCTTTGTGTACAGGTATGTTTATGAAACGGCTGAGTATTTACAGATATCAGGTCTCATACCCGCAGGGGAGGGTGGGATCTACAGTTTCATAGATTCTGCTGATTACCTCCTGGGGAATGACATCTACCGCTATGCTGTTCGTACAGTAAATGATATTGAGCTTCTGAGCGACTTCTCTGAATCAGCCAGCGCCAGTCCGGGTATCAGCGCCGAAGTAGTGAGTCCGGTGAATCTTCGTATTACAAAAACAGCCAACGGGATAATTCTCTTATGGGACGATTTGCGCGACAGCGAGGTTGTATTGATGGGTTATAAGGTATACCGCAGGAGCAACCCGGGAGGGGACTGGCATTTGTTACCTGGCGATACTCTGAGGGCGGACCGCAATTATTATGCTGATAGTCTGCTCTCTGCCGGAGTAAGCTATTCATATTCGGTCTCAGCCATTGACTTTTACGGAAATGAGAGTGAAAAAAGCATCCCGGCTGATTTCATTGCCGAAATCGTCAGATATGTGTCTCCTTCCATCACCGGGACTGTAAGTACTCCTGATGGTATTATGCTTACCTGGGGCCAGATTACCGATAGTGAAGTAGCCATGGTAAAGATATACCGCTCTCAGCCCGGTGTCGAGCCCCTGGTAATTGCCACAGTCGAAAAAGGCGCTGAGCAATACCTTGACAAGTCTGCTGCAGAAGGAGAACTATATATCTACGAAATAGCACTGGTTACCTCAGACAACAGGGAGTACGAAAAGAGCAGGGGAGTCAGCATCAGACGTTAATGCATAATGCCGTCGCCGGTTAATCTGACCACATTCCGGCGGCCCCCTCCTTGCTGCTGATGCCTCAACTCAGAGCGGAACAACCTCAAACCAGCGAGGCCATTAGTCCTGCAATTCCGGCCTGAAAATTATCTGTGCCGAGTTGGCCTTGCCGAAGAATTTCTTGGCCAGTTTCTTTATGTCTGAAGGTTTGAGTTTGTTAAGTATGTCTTCGTAGTTGGCGCTATCGTTGTTGTCGATACCGGTATAATACCAGGCATAGATGGAGTTGCTCCAGTAACGGTTGTGCAGCTTCGATTCCTCACGGTTCTTCAGGAGGTTCTGTATCGCCTTGTCGAACTTCTCGCGGTCGGGACCGCTCTTTGCAAGTACTGCAATCTCAGCATGGATAATTGCAGCAAGTTCGTCGGCCCTGTCAGGATCGCAGTCGAACATGATAAGAGCTGAAGCATTCTCAAAGGGCCTGAGCTGCGTGGTCATATTCATCGAGACTCCATAAGTACCTCCTTCATCTTCACGTACCTTCTCGGTATAAACCATCTCGAGGATATTCTGGATAACTCTTATGCCCAGGTTATTATAAGGTTCATACTTCAAACCGTTCGAATAGCTGATATAGACCGAGGCCTTAGGAACGGCCAGCGGCAGGGTTATCGACCGTGATATCCTGCCCTTCGGGTGTCGCACCTTGCGGTCGATCCAGTTATCGGTTCTTGGAGCTGATGAGAGCGATCCGATGTATTTCTCAACCATCGGCATCACTGCCTCCTCCTCAATGTTGCCCACGATTACGAAGGTAAACTCACCTGCATTATTAAACCTGTCGGCATAGATCTCTGTAATATCATCAAAGGAGACACTCTCAAGCAGCTGAGGATTCAGAACCAGGGTACGCGGACTATATGAGGTAAGTATAAGCGAGAGAGAATCCTGCATGATCTTCGACGGATCGTTGGCCATGCTGGTGATAAATGCCAGGTACCTCGACATAATGGTGTTGTGGGCCTCTTGGTCGAACCTCGGCTTCTCAAACCTCAGGTAGAGCAGTTGCATCATGGTTTCAAAATCGCGCGGTGCCGCACTGCCGGAGAAGCCTTCAGACAACTCACCCAGCGTAATGCCCATGCTTGCCTTCTTTCCGGCCAGCATCCTCTGAAGGGTTATCTGGTCGAAGTCGCCCACCCCGTAGGTGTCGATTATCATAGGTATGAAAGAGGCCGATGCCAGTCTCTCCTGGTCATAAACCGATGTGCCGCCGAAGCTGAAGGCGTTTATCGTTACATTGTCCTTGTCATAGTCAGCCTTCCTGAATATAACCCTGGCACCGTTTGAGAGTGTCCATTCAACCGCATCGAAACGGGCAAGAGGTTTCGTCGATGTAATGGTTCCGCCTGCCAGTTCTTCTTCAATCAGGCTCTCTCCGATGGCTGCGTCAACGTATGGTTCAACCGGTGAGGCAGTTACTCTGTTGATGATATCGTGCACCTCCTTTTCGGTAAGGTGGGTTATCCCTTCACCCTCCGGTCCGGTTATTATCACTACCCTGTTGGCGGTGGTCATCAGCGATCGGAATTTCTGGTTCAGGTCCCTGATGGTTATTCCGGGAAGTACCTCCTCGACAAACTCCTTCTCGAACTCGATCGAATTCATTGGTTCACCCGTAAGGTAGTACTCCTGCATTGCCGAGATGTAAGACTCATTGTGAATCTTATCCCTCTGGTTGTAGTGTGTCTGAAAAGATGTGAGATACTCTGCCCTTACCCTGTCGAGCTCACCCTGGGTAAAACCAAAGCGCCTGATCCTTTCCGCCTCGCGGTATATCGCTTCAAGGGCCCTGCTTTCTCCCTCAGGCTGGCAGGCGGCAGCGATGTAAAGTGCATTGTATCCTCTTACCAGTCCTGATAATCCTATCATTCCTGCTATGAAAGGAGGGTCGCCCTTATGCAGCAGTTCCTGTATGCGTTCCGATATTGCCGAATTCATCAGGCTTATTACTATCTGGTCACGCATATATCCCTGGTTGCGATATTCAGGCTTTGTTTCCTCATGCTTGATGTAGATGCTCACCTGCGTCTGGGGAGCCTCACGATCGGCAGCCAGCACATAAAGTGTTTCATTGTGATGCGGAACCTCGAAGAAAGGCCTCGCGGGAGGGTTTACAACGGGTTTGATCTGTGAAAAGAGTTTAATAATCTTAGCCTCAACCTCGTCGACGTCGAAGTCACCCACAACTGCGATTGCCTGCAGGTCGGTACGATACCAGTTGCGGTAGAAGTCCCTGAGTGTTGAATAGCTGAAGGTACGCAGCACCTCAACATCGCCTATGACATCACGTAAGGCATACTTTGAACCCTGCAGCAGCACCGGCAGGAACCTGCCCTGCATCCTGAAGGCCGCATTGCGTCGTGTTCTCCACTCTTCAATTATCACACCCCTTTCGGCATCGATTTCCGACTCCTCGAGAAGGATGAAGTCTGACCAGTCATGGAGAATAAGGAGGCAGGTGTCAATCAGTCCGGGCCTGTCGACGGGAACGTTCGTCAGGTTGTACACTGTTTCGTTGTGCGAGGTATAGGCGTTGATATTCCTGCCGAACGCCACGCCATGCTTCTCGAGCGTGCTGATGATTCCCTTGCCCGGAAAGTTTTTGGTTCCGTTAAAAGCCATATGCTCGAGAAAGTGAGCCAGTCCGTTCTGGTGATCCTCTTCAAGGAGGGCCCCGACGTTCTGAATTATATAGAAGCTGGCGCGATTGGCAGGCTCCTGGTTCTTCCTCACGAAGTAGGTTAGTCCGTTTTCGAGGGTGCCGGTACGTATAAGCGGATCGGCAGGTATGGGCTGTGAGAGATCTGTCTGGGCATACAGGATGCCTGTAAGCAGCAGTGCAGCAAACAGGGCGGCGTGGCGAAAGAATCTTTTCATCATCATGGGTTTTACAATGAGGGAAATACAACGTCGACTGCAAATTTAGCAATTCGGGTGATAATAAGCAGAGGAAGAGAGATTAAAAGAGTTTTCAGAAGAGACCATGCAGCTCGGCATTGATCTTGTCGATTACCTCGCTGAGGTGGTCTTTGTTGTCGGGGAAGTCGTAATGGTCAGCCTCCACAATCAGCAGTCTGCCTGACTTATACGATTCGATCCATGCCTCATAGCGCTCATTGAGCCGCTTCAGGTAGTCGAGCCGTATCGATGATTCATAATCGCGGCCCCTTTTCTGTATCTGGCTTACAAGTGTGGGAACCGAGGCCCTCAGGTAGAGAAGCAGGTCGGGAGGTTCAACCAGTGAGCTCATCAGGTTGAAAAGGGTAAGGTAGTTGTCGAAGTCGCGTGTCGACATCAGCCCCATCGAGTGAAGGTTCGGGGCGAAGATATACGCGTCTTCATATATGGTACGGTCCTGAACCACAGTCTGCTGCGACTTCTTGATTTCGAGTATCTGGCTGAAGCGCGAGTTCAGAAAGTAGATCTGCAGGTTAAAAGACCACCGCTGCATGTCTTCATAAAAATCGTTGAGGTACGGATTGGTCTCGACATCTTCGTAGTGGGGCATCCATCCGTAGTGTTTGGCGAGAAGGCCGGCGAGCGTCGTTTTCCCCGATCCGATATTCCCTGCAATCGCTATGTGCATATTATGAGGCAGTTAATAATTTGGCAATTCAGCCTTAAATCTAATTATTTATTCCGGCAATACGGTAAAAATCTTCAATATATTCTCTGTTGTTTGCCAGCCGCGGCATTTTGTTCTGGCCTCCAAGCTTTTTCCTCTCCCTGAACCATTGCATGAAGGAACCATGGGGTACACTTCTGATGAGAGGCGGCAGGAGCGTTAGATCGTTGTGCCTTTTAGCCTCGTAATCGGAGTTGATATTCTGCAGTTCCCTGTCGAGTGTGTCTCTGAACTGATCAAGGTTTGCAGGTTCCTTATCAAACTCTATTATCCATTCGTGTGAACCCTGAGTATTGGCATTCATGTAAACCGGACCGGCAGTATATTCAGATACAATGGCCCCGGTTGCGTTGCAGGCTGCCAGCAGCGCTCTTTCGGCGTTGTCTATTATCACCTCTTCGCCGAAGGCATTTATGAAGTGCTTGGTTCGTCCGGTGATTTTGAACTTATGCGGATAGAGGGAGGTAAAGGCGATGGTATCGCCGATGACGTACCTCCAAAGGCCTCCGTTTGTTGATATTACGATGGCGTAGTTC
Source organism: uncultured Rikenellaceae bacterium (assembly GCA_964446435.1). Taxonomy (GTDB): domain Bacteria; phylum Bacteroidota; class Bacteroidia; order Bacteroidales; family VadinHA17; genus SLNP01. Next base: position 10,148 of record CAYUOS010000034.1, read on the forward strand.
ACGCCGGTCTCTACTTCACCGATATGAAGGGCCGGCGCATCGGGCCGGTCAATCATTTCTGCCGGAATAAACTCATAGAAAACCCCGTAGTCGAGCATAAGCAGCATGTCGGGGGCTGAGGGGTCGTCCTGGATGCCGAAGTAACCTTCACTGGCGTTATAGCTCTCCATATAGTGCATGCTGTCGGAGGGTATCAGCTCGTTGTAGATACTCCTGTAGGGTTCGAAGCTTACTCCACCGTGGAAGAATACCTCGAGTTCGGGCCATACCTCAAGCAGGTTGGTTTTACCTGTGTGTTTAAGTATGTGGCGAAGCAGCACCAGGTACCATGACGGAACACCCGAGATGCTGGTGACATTTTCTCTGATGGTAGCCTCAGTGATCTTTTCAAGTTTTTTTTCAAAGTCCTCAATCAGGGCGATCTCCTTGTTGGGAGTACGTATGATATTGACCCAGAAGGGTGCATTTTCAATCAGTACGGCAGAGAGGTCGCCGAAGAAGGACTCATTGCTGAAGTTGTTGATGCGGTGGCTTCCACCAAGGGTGAGGCCCTTGCCTTTGAATATTCCTGTCTCGGGATAGAGCCAGGAGTAGAGGGCCATGATATCTTTGCCGCCCCTGAAGTGGCACTCTTCAAGAGCTTCGCGGCTGATGGGTATGAACTTGCTTTTGTTGTCGGTGGTTCCTGATGATTTGGCAAACCACCTGATCTCACCCGGCCAGGTGATATTGGTCTCACCGTTGCGCATGCGCTCCACCAGGGGAGCCATCTGCTCATAGGTCTTCAGGGGTAGCCTTCGCCGGAAGGTGTCGATGGTGTCAACTGAACTGAAGTCGTACTTCTTTCCCCATTCGGTTTGTGAAGCACGGGCCAGGAGTTTGAAGAGCACCTCCTCCTGTGTCTCGAACGGATATTTCCTGAAGAGGTCAATCTGCGCAAGGCGCTTGGTATAGAGCCAGTTGACTATGGAAGGGATTATAGGCATGGTTCGGGTTTGTTCTGTGGTAAAGATAAGGGTTTTTAGGTTTCAGGTATGCTCCCATTCGGTCGCGAGCTCGTTCGGCAATCCGGTCTCGGTTCAGGTATCAGGTATCAGGTATCAGGTATCAGGTATCAGGTATCAGGTGTCGGGTGCCGGGGAGCGGAGGGCGAAGAGCAGAGGGCACGGGGCGGGGGGTACGGGGCACAGAGCTCAGGGCTCAGAGCTCAGAGCAGAAATCAGAAATCAACCGGTGAAGACTTCCCTGAGAATTTTCATTGATTTGAGGTTTTTGAAGCCGGGAAGGTGAATTGAGTAGTATTTTATAATCAGTTCGAGCATCTGGCGGCGGTGCCGGGCAGTTATACCATGGGTTTCACTTTCGGCAGCTGTGATTGCCGGTTTGTCGCTGTCACTGACAGAGGCCGATAGCAGACTTTTCATTATTGCGGAGTACTCCATGTCCATATAAACACCCGAGGCGGGGGGCATTGAGCAGAAGATGCCGCTGGTCATGTCAAAGAGCTTTTGGTCTTCTGACGACGGAAGAGACGGCCCGAAGCCCAGATGCCGGGTAAGGCCGGTAAGGAAGAGAAGGTGAAAACCGGCTTCAGGGCCCGGTTGCCTGTCAAACCATACCACCGACTCCATGATGTATGAAAAGAGAGCTTTGTCGGCCACCTCTTCGCGTATCGCGGCGTTAAGGATTTCGCCGAGGAACATTGCGACGCTGTTCTTCTGTATACTGAAAGGTATTGTTGATGGAACATAATCAAGGGAAAAATCCCTTAAGTCCTGTACCTCCCTGCCAGGTTTATCCGACACATCTATTGAGAGTATCATCAGGGGCTGGAGCATTGCCATTCGTCCTGCCTTTTTGCCTCGTGTGGCTCCTCTGACCATAAATGCCTGCCTGCCGCGGTTCTCTGTCAGCATATTTACTATTCCCGACGAGTCGCTGTAGCGAGTGTAGTGCAGTACAATGCCCCTGGTCTTCTCAAGCACCGGTATAATTTTTCCCAAAAATAGCAAATGTGATCACCATCACCACTGACATAAGTCTCTTAATACAATAAAATTGTATATTTACCGCTTAAGAAAAAGCAATACATTCTTAATGAATGCAGTCAGCATAGACGAACTCGTACGGCGGATATCGAGACTTGCAAAGCAGAACCAGGATCTTGAGGAGCTTATTAAGAAGCTCCAGAAACAGAACGATAAGCTTTCAAGGGAGAATGAACGGCAGAAGGCCTTGCTTGAGCGTCTTTCGGCCGGCCGGCCTGGCGAAGAGGCCACGACTGACATCTCAGAGAGGTCTCTCAAGTTCGAGATGGCCACGGTTCTGTTTGCCGACATCCACGGTTTCTCGCAACTTATACAGGAGTTGGATTCATCGGTTGTGATGGACGAGCTCGATGAGGTTCTCTATGAATGTGACCAGATTGCCGCAAAGTACAAGATTGAGAAGATAAAGACCATTGGTGACACCTATATGCTCGCCGGCGGAATACCTGTCAAAAATATCACCAACCCTGTTGAAGTGGTGATGGCTGCAATAGAGATGCGGAACTACCTCAGGAGTTATCAGGATAAAAGGAGGGGTGAGGGCAACCACATCTGGGAGATGAAGATAGGGATTCATACCGGTCCGGTTACTTCAACTGTCAGCGGCAAGAAAAAGATCAGCTATGACATTAAGGGAGATACGGTCAATACCGCAAGCCGGGTACAGACAGTGTCAGAGACAGGAAAGATACTGATATCGGTAATGACATATGAACTGGTTAAGGAGTTCTTCGACTGTGAGTATTTCGGTAAACTACCGGTGAAGTATAAGGGCGACCTCCAGATGTACCAGGTTTTGGGAATCAAGCCGGAATTCTCATTGAATGGCGATGGCATTACCCCGAATGAGGCTTTCAGGATCAAGTTCGGACTGATACAGTTCACCGATATCCAGGAGATAATTCTTGACAAGCTTGAGAATGAGCTTCCTGAATACCTCTATTATCATAATGTCAAGCATACCGTTGATGTTGTAACCGAGGTGGAACTTATCGGATGGGCTGAAGGGTGTACTGACGAGGAGATACTGATACTCAAGACAGCAGCCCTCTTCCACGATGCCGGGCATACTGTCGGGTATGATAATCATGAACACCAGGGGGCCCTGCTGGCGCGTGAGATGCTGCCGAAATACAACTATACCCCTGAGCAGATTGACAGAATCTGTGAAGCGATAATGGCAACCAGGATGCCACCAAATCCTAAGAATCTCATCGAGAGCATTATGTGCGACTCTGATCTCGATTACCTTGGCCGTAGTGACTTTATACCGGTATCGAACACCCTTTACGAAGAGCTGAAGGCGCAGAACAAGATCGGCTCCCTTAATGACTGGAACAAGCTACAGGTTAAGTTTATTTCGGGACATCAGTATTTCACCCAGACGGCGCGCAGTTTGCGTGAGGTGAACAAGAAACAGCAGATCGAAAGGATTCAGAGCCTTATAACAGAGGGTTGACCAGGCCGGTTATCTTCCTGTAATTACGAGAATTTTTGTTACCCCCGAATCTGATCCGTCAGGGGCAGCGCAGAATACGAGATAAACTCCCGATGAGACCCTTTGTCCGCGGTAGTTGTTAAGATCCCAGACTGCTTCACCACCTGTTGAGGTGGTTTCATATACAAGATTTCCGCTTATATCGGTGATTTTCACGCTGGCGTCGCGTACCAGTCCGGCAATAGTTACCGGACCCTGGTATTCAGGCCTGACCGGATTGGGGTAAGCGTATAGTGATGAAAAGCGATCGCTTCCGGCCGGTGCATCGCTGCGGTACGCGATGATTCCGTTGGCGGTTCCCATCCATACAAGCCCCGTTGAAAGGTCGGCAGAGACCGACACCACGGTATTTGATGGCAGCGGACTGTTGTCGGTAGTGAAGTGGGCTATCTGCCTTGTACCATCGGCCGATAGCAGGTATGCCCCTGAACCAAAAGTGCCGACCCATTTTCTGTTTGCTCCGTCGACTGCAATCGAGGTAATGATCTCGGTTCCCAAAAGGTAGTCGGCAAGACCTGACCCGTCATCCCTCGGTATCTTGATCCTTACAGCCTTTATGTCCTCCTTGACGGCACGATCGGGATTGTAATATATTGCCGGACCCTGGTCGGTTCCGACCCATATTGTTCCGTCGAGGTCTTCAGCTATTGAATAGACATTTGAGATTACCTTGTCGTCGGTATCCCTGACAATCATTTTCCGGTAGGTGTCGTCAGTGAAATTCTCCGGAGTGTTATTGTCGTCAATGATGTACAGACCGTACCCGCGGGGCAGTACTATCCACTTGATACCGCTGCGTGAAATGATAATATCTCCAATGGTAGGGGCTTCTATTGTTACCGGAAATGATATCCATGAGCGGTCGGGCTTCAGTACCTTGATATTGCCTGTGACCCCCGAATGTACAATCCAGAGGTTTCCTGCCTTATCGAAGGCCATTCCGCACAGGCGTGTATATGGAGAGCCCGGTATAATACTGTTCAGGGGAGAATTGTATTCATTATACTGGTTAAGAAGGGTTGTGCCTGAAAATTCCAGGAGGCCCATTCCCCAGGTTGAGACGAAGTAGTTGTCGTTGTTGCCGGGAATAACCCTCATGGCATCGCGAAAGGCAGACTGAGGGTGTGATGTCCACCTGTTGTCACTCTGGTACGACACCTCGAGCATCTTCCAGGTGTTGTTCCAGGCATTGTCGACTGCACCACCAGCAACGTATACGGTTCCACCAGAAGCAGTGAGGTAAATGACACTGTTGTAGCCCGGCCCGTCGGGCAGGTAGATATCATAACCTGTCGAACCTGTGACTGCAACGAGCCCCGCCTGCTTGTCTGCAATCCATGTGGTGGAACCCGTTCTGATTGCATTTGACGGGAGGGCGCCGGTGGAGCCGTAGCCGGAGATTACCTGAAGCGGATTGCCTGATTGAGAGAAAGACCTTACGTCAAGGGCTGATGCAACTATCAGTTCGCCTGACTGTGAAGTCTCGAAGGTATGGTTGGGCATGCCATTGGTGCTGTAAAGAAACTGCCATGTACCGTTATGCATAAATACCGTATCTCCTCCTGCTGCAGCTGACACCCTGTTAACAAATATCCTCTGACCTGAAACGGCAATGCAATTGTAAGCGGCTGCCGGTGAAGGCAAGTCCTGATTCCTGCTCCAGTTTCCGAAATATGCCAGCCCCTGGCTTGAAAGAGGCGCCTCGAATACTCCTGTAGCAGTAGCCGCCATAACCTTCCCGCCGGTGAATGCCAGATCGTAGACAGGGTTTGATTCGGTACCTGTTCCGGGCTTCCATGTATCGTGTATCTCAAGCCTCACCAGGTCGATTACGACAATGCCGAACGAACATGCAAGATATGCATGGCTGCCCTGTGTCCTGATCCTGTATATCTCCTTCAGTCCGGGTATATTCTTGCGCATTATCTCGGGGATATTGCTTACAACGTTACCCTTTAGCAGGTCAACGTTCGTGCTTGAATATGCGATAATAAGTGTTGCTGTCTCCTCTGACCATCCGATGGTTCTGAGGTTTGTTTCGGTAAGTCCGTTTACCGTTGAAAGCCTTGAAACGGAGTTGTGCCCGGTGTCGGCAACTATTATTCCCGAGTTAGTAGAGCAGTAAACCTTTCCCTTGCCGGCAACAACAAATTGTCCTTTGTTGTAGCTGAAGTTGTCGACCCACGATCGTTGCGGAAACTGACCGCAGATCAGTTGGGCGAAGGCTCCGGCAAAGAGTGCTGTAAGGAATCTGCGTTTCATTTAATGAATAACTGAACCAACTGAATATTATTGTGTTCCGGTATCGGTGCCAAGGAATGCAGCCAGCTTCCTGAAGGCCTCCGACCGGTGCGATATTGCATACTTCTGCTTCGGCTCCATCTGCGCGAAGGTTAGGTCGCTGTTGTCTGGCAGGAAGACAGGATCGTATCCGAATCCGCTGCTGCCTCTCTTTTCAGTAATAATGGTTCCTTCAGCAACCCCTTCGAAAGAGTGTTCGTCTTTGCCGTCAACAAGTGCAATTACTGTTCGGAACCGTGCCCTGCGGTCATGTTTTCCGGAGAGCAGGGTGAGGAGTTTCTGAATGTTCTGGTCCATGTCTTTCGCATCTCCTGCAAAGCGGGCTGACATTACGCCCGGGGCGCCTCCAAGGCTATCAACCTCGAGACCCGTGTCGTCGGAAAAGGCAGCAATGCCTGTCATCCGGTTGATTACCCTTGCCTTTATCATTGCATTCTCCTCAAGGGTATTGCCCGTCTCGGGTATATCGTCGTTTATCCCGGTATCGGCCAGGCTGAGGAGGGTGATGTCTTTGGGAAGTATGGCTTTTATCTCCTTGAATTTGTGTTCGTTGTTGGTGGCAAAGATGATTTTCATGGTGGGGATGTTTCGGGCAAAAATAGTCAAAATTGGAATGCAGCTTTGTCAGGTCTTCATTAAGTGTTACATTTGGTGAGATTATTCGGGTATGACATTTTCCGGCCGGTTTCATATATTGCAGACCAGAATTGCGGCAGTAACGGTTCTCCTGTTGATGTCGGTATGCAGTATTTCAGGTCAGGGGGCAGACATACCCGATTTCCCCGAGCTGACACACGTTATTCTCGACTACGATTCGGTTCTGAGAAGGCCTGAGATTGACAGGCTGAGCCACGAGGGAAAGCTCCTGACAATAGGCCACAAGGTGAAGAACATTACTTTTGTGGTAAATGCGATTCCGGGGTACCAGATCAACTATTTCCTGAAGGGTTACGACATCAATCCCTCCTTTCAGGGCGAAGACCACATCAAGGATTACACCAATCTGCCTCCGGGCAACTACACCCTGATACTTAGTTTCATTACTGATTCAGGCGATTCAGGAACCGGGGAGGTTGTCAGCTTCAGGGTACTGCCTCCGTGGTACCGGTCGGGGGTCGCCAGGGCTACCTACCCGCTGCTGCTGCTGCTGTTCATGTGGTACCTCTACGAGCAGATGAATTACCGCTTTGCAAGGCTGCGTTACAGGCTTGAGCAGATAATCAATGTAAGAACAGAGGAGCTGATAAAGGAGAAGGAAAAATCGGAGATGCTGCTGGCCAACGTTTTGCCCAAGACAACCGCCGATGAACTGATGTCGAAGGGCAAGGCCACCAAGACAAAGTATAATTTCGTAACGGTACTTTTCAGCGATATTCAGGGTTTTACCCGCATTGCCGAAGAGATGAACCCTGAGATTCTCATTGATGAGCTTGACAGGTTCTTCTTTCATTTCGACTCGGTTGTCGAGAAGTACAACATTGAGAAGATAAAGACTATAGGTGATGCCTATATGTGTGCAGGCGGTATTCCCGAGAAAAACCGTACAAATCCGGTTGAAGTGGTTCTTGCCGCGTACGAGATGCAGCTCTACATGTCGCGACTGAAGAGCGAGGCTGAAAGGGATGGGCGCAATTTCTGGGATATAAGGATAGGCATACATACTGGTACTGTGGTTGCCGGGGTGGTCGGACACAAGAAGCTTTCGTACGACATATGGGGTGACACTGTGAACACGGCAAGCAGAATGGAGTCATCAGGTGAGGCAGGCAAGATCAACATTTCGGGCACGACCTATGAGTTCGTTAAAGACTTTTTCGTGTGTGAACACAGGGGGAAGATGCCGGTGAAGTACAAGGGCGAGCTTGACATGTATTTCGTGCTCGGATTGCAGCCTGAGGTTACCGACGATGGAGTGGCACCCAACAGGATGTTTATGATGAAGTTGCAGACAATGAAGCTTTCTGATGTTGAGGAGTATGTTGTTAAGCTGTTCGATGATGAGGCTCCACCTAATTTCTACTTCCACAATTCATCACATATAAAGAGTGTTTCTACCCAGGCTGATATTCTGGCAGGAGCCGTACATCTCGATGAGGAGGAGTATATTGCCATGAAGCTTGCAGTTTTGTTCGTGTTTACAGGCCTGATTGACGATTATGGCAATCCTGCTGAAATGTCCCTGAACAGGGCTGATGACATTCTGCCGAGGCTGGGCTTTGATACAAATACGGTAAAGGCAGCCAGGGAGATGATTGACTCTTTCTATTCCGACAGGTTCGACAGTATGGCGATGATGATAATTCACGACGCGGTATATGATTATCTTGGACGGGTCGACTTCATCAGACTCACAGAAAAACTGATGAAAGAGATTAAGGAGACGGTGAACATCAGCGACCTTGCGAAATGGAGAAAAGAGCAGAGGGAGTTTCTGTCGAAGCATGAATTCCTAACAGAGGCGGGCCGCTCTCTGAGGAGTGTTCCGGCAGAGACGCAGAAGAGGAACCTTGACGCCTTTTTTGCAAATCAGTCTCAAAGGTGAAAAATCATTTTGACGTTTGGCATAATAGTGTACATTTGGGCAGAGTATAAATCATAAACTATAATATATCATGGATAACCTTGACTGGAAGAATCTGCCATTTGGCTATATGAAGACAGACTTCAATGTTAGGTGCATTTACCGTAACGGCAAATGGGGAGAACTTGAAGTATCAGACTCGGAACATATTAACCTGCATATTGCTGCCACGGCACTTCACTATGGCCAGGAGGCATTTGAGGGTATGAAGGCATACCGCGGCAAAGACGGAAAGATAAGACTCTTCCGCTGGGAGGAGAATGCCAAAAGGCTGATGAGGTCGGCCGAAGGGATTATCATGGCCCAGGTTCCTGCAGAACTGTTCCGCGAGGCTGTGATGAAGACGGTAAAGCTGAATGCGAGGTTTGTTCCACCGTGCGGATCGGGAGCCACACTGTATATAAGGCCACTGCTGTTCGGATCGGGGGCTGAGGTTGGTGTAAGGCCCGCCAGTGAGTACACCTTCATCGTTTTCGTTACCCCCGTAGGACCATATTTCAAGGGAGGCGTGAAACCTGTGAATACGCGCATTTGCCGGGAGTACGACAGGGCTGCTCCACTTGGAACCGGAAACATTAAGGTGGGGGGCAACTATGCCGCAAGCCTGAGGGCAATCATAAGGGCACGTGACGAAGGCTATGCCAATGCACTTTTTCTTGATGCCAGAGAGAAGAACTATATCGATGAATGCGGCCCTGCCAATTTCTTCGGAATAAAGAACAATACCTATGTAACACCCAAGTCTGAAAGTATTCTACCCTCAATAACCAATATGAGCCTTGTTGAGATTGCAGGCAGCCTTGGCATGAAGGTCGAGAGACGACCCGTGCCGGTTGCTGAGCTGGCAGAATTTGAGGAGGTTGGAGCTTGCGGAACAGCCGCGGTGATTAGTCCGATATGCAGGATTGACGACCCGGTTGCGGGCAATTCGTACCAGTATTGCAAGGACGGAAAACCTGGGCCATGGACAATGAAGCTCTACAACGAGCTTACCGGAATTCAAAATGGTGAGATCGAAGACAGGTTCGGGTGGATGACCGTTGTTGAGTAGCATTCCAGATTATTGATAATATAAGAATCAGGGCTGCCTATCCGTAAGCCCTGATTTTGTTTAAAATATGTAATGGGAATTTTCCGTTTATCTTTAAACTTGACTATTTTTGGAACCAAAACTTAGGACGGGTGAGCAGGAGCAATGCGGGAATATCAAAGACCAAGCTTAGGAGTTCGTATGTTACGCTCGTAGTCAGCGTATCGCTGGTGCTCTTTTTGCTCGGAATTCTCGGACTGGTAATAATCAACGCAAGGGAGTTGTCGGATTACTTCCGTGAGAGCCTGTCGTTTTCGGTGATACTCGATGAGGATGTCAAGGAGGCTGATATCAGAATGCTCAAGAAGGACCTTGATGCAAAGGAGTTCGTAAAACTTACCGAATACATATCGAAGGAGGATGCGGCCCTGAAGCTGATGGATGAACTGGGCGAGGATTTTCTCTCTTTTCTCGGTTATAACCCTTTGTCACCAACAATCGATGTATACCTCCATGCCGGGTATACCAATCCCGACAGCATCGCTGTAATCGAGAAGTACCTTCTTGAGTTTCCGGTTGTCACTGAGGTCTATTACCAGGAGTCAGTGCTGCACCTCATTAATGAGAATATAAGCAAGATCGGGTTGTTTCTGGGGGTTCTCAGCCTCTTTCTCTTCCTGATAGCGCTGACGATAATCAATAACACGGTGCGGCTGTCGGTTTATTCAAAGCGATTCATTATCAGAACCATGCAGCTGGTTGGTGCAACCAGGGGATTTGTGAGAAAGCCTTTCCTTTTAAGGAGTGTTTTTCACGGTCTTCTGGCAGCGATCGTATCACTGCTTCTGCTGATGACAATGCTATACCTCGTGGAGAGGGAGTTTTTCAGACTGTTCACATTTGAAAATATCAACCTGCTCCTGTTGCTTATGGGAGTGATAGTTGTGACAGGTGTGGTAATAAATGTCGTTTCGACTTATTTTGCCGTGAACAGGTACCTGAGCATTTCTGAGGACAAACTATATATCTGATAAGATGGTAGCAAAGAGAGAAAAGAACAGTGAGGTGAATTTTGCCCTTGGAAGGGAGAATTACCGGCTGATGGCGATTGGATTTGCAATAATTGTGATAGGATTTATCCTGATGATAGGAGGGAAAGCGGATAGTCCTGATGTATTCAGTGAAGATATTTTCAGTTTCAGGAGGATTACCCTTGCACCGATGGTGGTGCTTGCGGGATTCATTTTTGAGATCTATGCCATAATGAAGAGGCCAAAAGAGTAGGGTTCCTGAAAAGACAATCACAAGTATGAGTTGGTTTGAAGCATTGATACTTGGACTCGTTCAGGGTCTGACAGAGTTTTTGCCCGTAAGCAGTTCGGGTCATCTTGAGATCGGGAAGGCGCTATTCGGTACCGGATTCGAAGAGACTTTTTCCTTTACCGTTGCGGTGCACGGAGCTACTGTGCTGAGTACGCTGGTGGTTTTCAGGAAGGAGATCGCGGAGTTGATTCTCGGGGTGCTGAAGTTCAGATACAATGCGGAGACAAAGTATGTGCTGCTGTTGCTATGGTCGATGGTTCCGGTAGGCATAGTGGGGTTGTTCTTCAAGGATAGTGTTGAGGCTCTGTTTTCGGGAAACCTGGTTCTTGTGGGTCTGATGCTTCTGGTGACAGCCTCATTGCTTTTTCTCACCGGCTTTTTTGCCGACCGGGGTCGCGAGATGAATTTCGGCAGAGCCCTGCTGGCCGGCCTGGCGCAGGCGCTGGCGGTGATTCCTGGTATATCACGATCGGGGTCCACGATTGCCACGGGCATGATGCTTGGCATAAGCAGGAGCAGGGTCGCCGAGTTTTCATTCCTGATGGTTCTGTTGCCGGTAATGGGCGCTAATCTGGTGGAATTTGCCGGCCGTGAGGCGGGCCCCGGTTCCACCGGTATTTTTACGATAGTTATTGGTTTTGTGGCTGCGTTTTTAGCGGGACTGTTTGCCTGCAAGGTTATGATAGCAATTGTGAAGAGAAGTAAACTATGGTGGTTTTCAATATACTGCGTTGTTGTGGGGCTGCTTGCGATAATTCTGGGGTAGGATGGGGGTAATGACGCTCGAGACTCTGCGTGAAGGTAGCAGGTTGCTGTTTGACAAGCCGATGTACTGGACATCTTTCGACCTGGTGAACAAGGTGAGGTGGGTGCTGAGGAAAGCAACGGGAGACAGGAAGATCAAGGTGGGGCATGCCGGTACGCTCGATCCGATGGCCACCGGGCTGATGATTGTGTGTACGGGGCGTGAGACCAAGAAGATTGAGAGCCTGATGGGGCTTGATAAGGAGTATGTTGCAACAGTGAGGCTTGGTTCGACGACATCTTCGTTTGACCTTGAGACAGAGGTGGATGCTGTGTTTGCGACAGATCATATTACCGATGACCTGATAGAGAAGGCTCTGTCGGGGATGAAGGGTCTGCAGATGCAGGTGCCTCCGGCTTTTTCAGCGAAATTCATCGACGGGAAGAGAGCGTATGAGCTCGCCAGAAAGGGTGAAATGAGAGAGCCTGCCCCGGTGAGGATAGAGATAAAAGAGATTGAGGCTCTGCGCCGGGAGGAGAATGACCTTATGATCAGGGTGTTATGCAGTAAGGGTACATATATCCGTTCGCTGGCGAGGGATATCGGTGTTGCCCTGGACAGCGGAGCTCACCTGGTTGCCCTGAAACGCACAGCTATCGGTGAATTCAGTATCGGAGATGCTGTGACGCCTGAAAATTTTCAAGAATTTGTTACTATGATGAAACAAACACCGTCTTAATACGTATAAGTGAATTCTGTTTTTAAAAAATACATAAGATATGAAGCTTTCGCAGTTTAGGTACACCCTGCCGCAGGAACTTATTGCCCTGTATCCTGTAAAGAACCGGGATGAGTCGCGTTTGATGGTGGTTAACAGGCAGACAGGGTCGGTTGAGCATAAGGTTTTTAAGGATATTGTAGGGTATTTCAATGAAAATGATGTAATAGTATTCAACAACACCAAGGTGTTTCCTGCCCGTTTGTATGGCAATAAGGAGAAGACCGGTGCTGAGATAGAGGTTTTTCTTCTCAGGGAGTTGAATAAGGAGCAGCGGTTGTGGGATGTGCTGGTTGATCCGGCCAGGAAGATCAGGATTGGCAACAAGCTCTATTTTGGTGAAGATGATATGCTGGTGGCTGAGGTGATTGACAATACCACTTCACGGGGCCGTACGCTTAGGTTCCTGTTTGACGGTACCTATGATGAATTCAAGAAAACTCTGTACAGTCTGGGGGAGACTCCGCTGCCAAAGTTTATCAACAGGAAGGTAGAGCCTGAGGATGGGGAACGGTACCAGACGATCTTCGCCAAGCACGAGGGAGCTGTTGCTGCGCCAACAGCAGGATTGCATTTCAGTCGCGAGTTATTGAAGAGGCTTGAGATTATCGGGGTTCAGTTTTCAGAGATCACACTGCATGTGGGTTTGGGTAATTTCCGTAGTGTTGATGTTGAGGATCTTACCAAGCACAAGGTTGATTCAGAGAGGATAATTATTGGCGAGGAGGCTGCAAACCTCATTAATTGCGCACATGAAAACCGTAATAAGGTATGCGCAATTGGTACTACGGTTGTACGTACGCTCGAAAGCTCGGTTTCGACCAACGGCATGCTGAAACCCTACGATGGCTGGACGAACAAATTTATCTTTCCGCCTTATGAGTTCAGGGTTCCCGACATGATGGTCAGCAACTTTCATCTTCCCTATTCTACGCTGCTGATGATGGTAGCGGCATTTGCGGGGTACAATCTGTGCTTTGAGGCTTACCGTGAGGCTGTTAAGGAGAAGTACAGGTTTGGCACCTATGGTGATGCCATGCTTGTAATATGATAACGATTTTCGTGAGTCAGAAGCCGGGGCCATGAGTGTCCCGGTTTTTTTTGTTGCTGAAATCCTGTCAGGCACCCATCATTTGGCTGCGTTGGTCAAAATATGTTTTGAGCATCTGAAAATCTTGCTACCTTTAATTTCGATTTCCCGGGCACTTCTGCATGCAACCTTAGGGCCCGGTCAATGGTCATGTGATTAAAACCTGGTGGCGATGGAATTTTATTCTGTCTCTGCCGTTTAAATATGATATGCAACTGCTGATCGACTTAAAAATAAAGAGAAGGGGAGTCGGACAGTGTTGTATTGTATGATTTAGAGTGCTGATAAAGAACAATTTTGAGACGCGAGCCTAACCTATATTGTCTCTTCCGTTCGATCGGGAGGCGCCTGACAGGCCTTCTGGTTATCTCTTTGTTATGGGTTGCGGCTGCATTCTCACAGACCGGCCCCGGCGGTGTAGGAAACAGTACCGACAACAGATTATGGCTGAGGGCTGATGCAATAACGGGGTTAAATAATACTGACAGGGTACAAAACTGGTTTGATGTTTCGGGAAATGGGAATCATGTAACCCAAGGTACTGCAACAAACAGACCGAGATATTATACTGATGTTTTGAATGGGTTTCCGGTTGTACAGTTTCAAAGGGTAAATAATGAGTTTCTTTCAGGTTCACTTGGTGGTACGCTGAATGCTCCGTTTACTCTCCTGACTGTAGCCAGGTTTACCAATACAACAACTCATTCTTATTTGCTGAATATTGGCAACGCCGGAGCAAATACGAATGTCTCAATCAGCAGAGACTATAGAGCCACACACAACTCATATTATTGCTATGCAGGAGGCTCAGGTTATTATGATGCGCCACAGAATGCTTTGCCTCCCAATGTTGACAGGATAATTAATGCCATTCATACTGGAACAGGAGGCCACATCCTCTATCTGAATGGGATAAGTCAGACTCCTCTAACGACGGAAGGGACTCCAGGGACACTAAACCCTACAGGTGCAATAAATATTGGAAGAAGTTCCAGCGGCACCAACTTCATGGATGGGTACACTCCTGAAATAATTGTCTTCAACAGGGAACTTAACAGTGCTGAGCGGAAAATTGTCGAGAACTATCTGGCCGTTAAGTACGATCTCGATATTTCTGCTTCAGGTCATGACTATTACGACTACCGCTCAACACACTATTATGATCTTGCTGGCATTGGGCGCGATGACGCCTCCAATATCCATCCTGCTGCCATGTCATCCGGTACACTTCAGATTTCTGATGCCACCGGCCTTGGAAATGGTGACTACCTGCTTTTTGCACACCAGAATGGGGCCATCGACAGCTGGACTTTTAATGGGGCTCCTACAGATACTATTCTTATTCTTCCCCGCAATTGGAGATTCGATCAAAGGGGCAGTGTGGGAACAGTAACTGTTCTGATTGATTTTGGGCTCCTGCCTTCACCGCCTGGATCATGCTCTGAAAGGTATATCTATATTGACAGTGATGGGGATTTCTCATCAGGGTCTGTAAAACATCAGCTAACTCATGTTACCGGAAACCAGTACACTGTTTCTGGTATTTCAATCGCTAAGGGAGACTATATTACAATCGGAGTTGGGGCAATGCCCAATGCTGATGCCGGCGAAGATGACAGCGTCTGCGGACTATCTTATGAGTTAAATGCCACACCCAGCATAGGAAGGGGTAAATGGACATTGGAAGATGGCCCGGGGGTCGTCGGTTCATGGGATTTTACCGACCCAAAAACGACAGTAACAGTTACTTTAGATGGTGCTTACACATTTCGTTGGACAGAAACAGTTGGTAACTGCTCTGATTTCGATGAGGTTATAATAACATTCGGATTTGATGATGAAGATCCCACGAT
>CAYUOS010000035.1:0-7356 GCA_964446435.1 uncultured Rikenellaceae bacterium
GCACTGCTTACCCTATATGAGCAGTCAAAGCCTGTGAAGAGGGGAGTACATCCGACAGCTGTGATTGAGGAGTCGGCCAAGATAGGCAATGATGTCTACCTTGGTCCGTATGCATACATTGGCGAAAATGTCATTATCGGTGATAACTGCAGGATTTACTCGCACGTCAGCATAGGCGACAATACGACAGTCGGCAATGGCTGTAAGATATACAACGGCGTGAAGGTTTACCACGAATGCAAAATAGGCAATAATTGTACAATACATGCAGGAAGTGTGATCGGAGCAGACGGTTTTGGTTTTGCCCCTCAATCTGAGACCGAGTTTATGAAGATACCGCAGATTGGGAATGTAGTAATTGAGGATAATGTTGAGATAGGGGCAAACAGCTGCATCGACAGGGCTACAATTGGCTCAACTATTATAAGAAGTGGTGTTAAGCTGGATAACCTGATACAGATAGGGCACAACGTAGAGATTGGAAACAATACGGTTATGGCTGCCCAGACCGGAATTGCAGGATCAACCCATATCGGGCGAAACTGTATGTTTGCAGGGCAGGTCGGAATTACAGGCCATATCAAGGTTGCTGACGGCACAAAGATAGGAGCCCAGGCGGGCATAGCAGGAGCTGTAAAGAATCCCGATACCACGCTTCTCGGCTCACCGGCAATGGATTCGCATGCGTTCCTGAAGTCTTGGGTAGTATACCGGAAATTGCCCGAACTGAGTGCAACAGTCGAGAAACTAAAGAAGTTATTAAAAGAGTCTGATAATCAATAGATATCAACAGCGGTCTAAAAGAAATCTACTGAATTAAACCAAGTTAGACATCATTTGGTTGTGTTGTTCGAAAAAAAATTATTTCTTTTGTGCCATCCAATCAAAATAAACAAAAAAGATGACAGAGAAACAGCGAACCCTGGCAGGAGAGGTAAGTCTCTCAGGAAAAGGGCTTCACTCAGGAGTAGATGTTAAGGTTACCTTTAAGCCGGCTCCGGTTAATTATGGATACAGGTTCTGCAGGGTTGACCTCCCTGGCAAACCAATAATAAATGCAATTGCAGATAATGTTACGGATACATCGCGAGGAACGACCCTGGTGGAGAATGGTGCTTCAGTCTCAACCATAGAGCATGTGCTTGCGGCTTTTCACGGGAAACGGGTTGACAATGCCCTGATTGAGATTGACGGCCCTGAGGCTCCCATTATGAAGGGAAGTTCAATGATGTTTGTGCGGGCAATAAATGATGCCGGCATTGTTGAACAGGATGCGGAGAGGAATTACTTTACCATAAAGGAGAAGATCGCTTTCTCAGATGAAGAGCATGGTGTTGATCTGATAATTTACCCCGATGACCATTTCAGCATAAATGTACTGATTGATTACAACAGCAAGATTCTTGGAAACCAGTATGCCATTCTCGATTCGGTAGATGACTTCGAGGAAGAGATAAGTACCAGCCGTACTTTCGTGTTTTTTCACGAGCTCGAGCCCCTATTCAAGATGGGACTGATAAAGGGTGGCGATCTTGATAATGCCGTTGTAATACTTGAGAAGGAGGTTTCGCAGGTAGAGATTGACCGGATTGCGAAACTATTCAACAAGCCGGGCATAACAACCCACAAGGCAGGTATACTGAACAACACCGAACTTCGGTTCCCCAACGAACCGGCCAGGCACAAGCTGCTTGACATTATCGGTGACCTCGCATTGGTCGGACAGCCGATTAAGGGAAAGGTTGTGGCTACAAGACCGGGCCATTTTGCAAATACAAGGCTGGCAAAGCTTATCAGGCAGGAGATCAGGAAAGCCGGCTCGAAAAAGGAGATTCCCGAATATGACCCGACAGTACCTCCTGTTCTGACTACAGAACAGATAAAGGGAATACTGCCCCACCGATACCCGTTTCTTCTTATTGACAGGATTATCCATCTCGATGATAGCATGACCGTTGGTTTGAAGAATGTGACCTTCAACGAGTTCTTCTTCCAGGGGCATTTCCCCGACGAACCGGTGATGCCGGGTGTATTGCTGGTTGAAGCTATGGCTCAGACGGGTGGAATTCTGGTACTCAACCAGGTTGAGGAACCGCACAGGTATTCCACCTACTTCCTCAA
The DNA here is from genome assembly GCA_964446435.1 of uncultured Rikenellaceae bacterium. GTDB lineage: Bacteria > Bacteroidota > Bacteroidia > Bacteroidales > VadinHA17 > SLNP01. The sequence continues at coordinate 2,122 of CAYUOS010000035.1, forward strand.
GATCGACAAGGTCAAGTTCAAGCAGAAGGTAGTGCCCGGAGACACTGTACTTTTCAAGCTTGAAATGACTGAACCAATGCGCAGGGGAATAATCCAGATGTACGGACAGGCATTTACCGGCGGAAAGCTGGTTGCCGAAGGTGAACTTACTGCACAAATTATTAAGAACAGATAACAGAGATGATTTCAGGTCAGTCATACATACACCCCGATGCACTTCTTGGGGAGGATGTCAGGGTAGACGCATTTGCTTACATTTATGGAAATACTGAAATAGGTGACGGTACCTGGGTGGGTCCCGGGGCGGTCATTATGGAGGGTGCCAGAATAGGAAAAAACTGCAGGATATTCCCGGGAGCCGTTGTTTCGGCAATACCTCAGGATCTTAAATTCAAGGGGGAGGAGACAATTGCGGTTATAGGTAACAATACCACAATACGCGAATGTGTCACGATCAACCGTGGAACAGCCTCCCACGGAAAGACGGTGGTGGGAGACAACTGCCTGCTTATGTCGTATGTACACGTGGCCCATGACTGTGTCATCGGCAATAACTGTATCCTGGTGGGCTATACAGGCCTTGCCGGAGAGGTGCATGTAGACGATTGGGCAATACTTGGCGGGGGAACCGTGGTTCACCAGTTCGTGCATATCGGCGGACACGTGATAATCGGAGGTGGTTCAAAGGTGAGGATGGATGTCCCGCCCTATATTATGGCCGACCGTGACCCGTTGTCATACATGGGTATTAACTCGGTGGGACTTACGCGCCGTGGCTTCACCAGGGAGCAGATGGAACAGATTGAGAATATCTATCGCGCTCTCTACAAGAACTCAATGAATACATCACAGGCTCTCGAACACATTGAACGCGAGATAGAGGCAACCCCACAGCGCGATTACATCGTACAGTTCATAAGGAACTCACAGAGGGGTATTATAAGGTCAAGGTAACTGCCATCCCTGTGACCTCAGTTCAACCAGGGTGTCATCAGGGGTCACAAGTGAACAGCCCTCTGAGCCATCGGTAATATACCCGATCAACCTCAGACCTGTTATTTCATTCACCATTTTCACCTGACTGATTGGAACCAGCATCAGGAATTCATAATCATCGCCACCGTTCATCGCGGCCACAACAGGTTCGAGGCTCATCTCCGAGGCATTCCTGTGTGTGCTCTGGTCGACAGGAATCTTATCGTACCATACCCGGCAACCGAGGTTGTTCACACGGCAAAGCCCCAACAGCTCTGTTGCAAGGCCCTCCCGTACCACTGTAACTGCCGAGGGTTTAATGCCCCTTTCCCCGATTTCATGCATCAAACCGACGGGTATCTCAGGCTTCAGCTGGCGGCCGATGGTATACTCATAATCTGCCAGGTCGGGCTGCGCATTTGATCCTCCCTGGAATATCCTGCGTTCCCTCTCCAGCACCTGCAGCCCGGTGAAGGCTGCACCCAGATCGCCGGTAACACATATCAGGTCGTTTACGGCCGGTGACTGATACCCCTCAGGGGCATCATTACGATAGCCCCATGCAGTGCATGTGAGCGTCAGTCCTGTCAGCGAACTGATGAAATCAAAGTATCTTACAGCGGTACCATATTTAACAGCTGCCTGCTGAATGCCCTCAACAAGTTCAACAGCCTCAGCCTTTCCGAACCGCGAGCTCATGCCCACGGCAAACCTAAGGGCATCAGGAGTGCCCCCTGCAGCAAATATTCCGGCGAGGGTTCTTACCACAAGCTTGTGCCCAAGGTGCCTGAGCGGAAAATAGACCAGGCTGAAATCGATGCCCTCAAGCATCATATCATGGCTTACCAGCAGGTTTCCCCGCCCTTCCACCGCAGAGGTGCCAAAAGCCGTCTCCTCTCTTCTGATTCCTGTCTTTTCTGTCAGATACTCAAAAAGGTCATACCTTCCCAATCCCTTCTCCCCGTTTTTCGCTTCACTGCTGTCAGCCATCATCTCTGTTATTCAAGTATTATCACCCTGTCTTTCGGATACCTCACTGTATAGGTCAGCACAAGCTCCCTGCTCTGTTGCGGTTCAAGACTGAACTCCCATGTAACCATGCCGGTCAGCGCATCGAGCCTGCCACCCGAAAGCTGTGTCGCCTCAACCGTTATGTCGCTCGAGGTCGAGACCGGCACCTGGTCGCTTATCCTCATCGCAACAGCCTCCTTCTTGTTGTTCCTCACAGTTATCACAAACGACCTGGTATCGACGCGATTGTTGCCCAGCAGTCTGCGCGCTGTAGTCTCAACCTGCCTCTCACGCTTTATCGTAATGCCTCTGTCGGAACCGAGGCTTATCTTCATGGTGTCGCCGAACTGCGCCGGAGACAGCATGCTGTTGCCAACGAAGGTGTTCTCAAAGTAAAGGTTTGCCTCGCCTCCGATTATATTCAGTTTCTCCCATTCTGCGATCCTGCCTGTCAGGTATGCCTTTGCATCGAGCTTGGGAACCGACTCCCTGACGAAAGAGGCGTTTGTCGTCGTGCGTCCAATCTCAATTGTCTTGACAAGACCGTCGGAGAGAATATCAGATGGCACCGCTACATCGAACGATACCGATGTTGTACCCTGGGTAATTACCACTTCGGGGGCCTCTGCTGCCATGGCAAAGTATTCGACATCAGCGACCTGCTCGGCAGCACGCGGAGAACGAACAGAGACTCCGGCAACTTTTCCGCTCAGCATCCTCTCAACCGGCTGGTAAAAAGATAGATACCATGGGTCGAGCACCGGCATCACACCCGATTCAGAAGGAGAGGCATTGGTAAAGCTCAATCTGACACCCTTCCAGTCGTTGCCCGTACGTTGATATACGTTTGCCTTGTAAACCAGTGTTACAGGCCTGTTGGTGTCATCAACCCTAATGTCATATGTGGGTGTCCATCCGGCGTTGGTAACTATGTAACTCACAACCAGCTTGCCCGACACCTGCGCAGGTGCTGATACCGTCACTGCTATCTCGCCCGTTGGCAGCCGCCTCCTTCCCATGCTCTGGTTGAGCTGGTTGTTCAGGTCCTGAAGCTGTTTCTCATAATCCTTTAACAACCTGTTTTTTCTTACAATTGTTGTCCGTACCTGGTCGATATTTGACATATAGAGCTCAAGCAATGCCCTGTACTGCTCTGCCGTCAGAGACCCGTCCTTACCCGATATCACACGATTTGCCACCAGGAAGTTCTCTCTCTCACGCAATACCTCTATTGCCGTTCTCTCATCCTCAATCCTGGCTGTCAGTGCCTCTATCTTAGACTTCAGATCCCTTACTTCAGGAGAGTCTTCCACGGCTTCAAGGAAATTGTTTGTGTGCGATACACCCATAATGGTAAATCTGCCCTCTCCGCTTACCTGAATCGTTGACCTGATTATGTACGGAGAGAGTCCCCTCAGAACAAGTACCGATTCACCAGACTGAACCGTCACCGCAACTTCGCTGCTGATCTGTGCCCTGTCGGGGTAAAGCGTAACATGCTTTATCTCACTTTTTATATCCTTGCCGGCGCTGCCCTGACCGTATGCAACCGTTGCTGCCAGTAGCAGAAAAGAAATTACCAGTGATCTCATAGTAATTGTATTTGGTTTAAAGCATAAAGATATGACCTTTTATCAAGGAAATCACACCCGGCAAAATCCGGGCCACATTATCATTGTTTAAAATACTGAAGGTTCGAGGCTGTTACAAGTGCCGGTTCCATGGTGTTGTTTAAGATAAATAATGTCTCTTAATATTGCCCTAATCAGCAGGATTGATTAATTTTGCCGGATTAATTTATTCAGATTAAATCAATAAAGGTCAACATTTGCCCAACTGGCTTGTTTAACCAGTATATCAGGTTCATCAGAAAGATGATATGGAAAAGGAAAGCGACAAAATACTTGATGAAGTAACTTCAGGCGAATACAAATACGGCTTTTACACCGACATTGAGGCCGACCAGATACCTAAGGGGCTGAATGAGGGAGTGGTAAGGATGATCTCTGAAAGGAAGGGAGAACCCGAATGGCTTCTCGAATTCAGGCTTAAGGCGTTCAGACACTGGGAGAAGATGAAGATGCCGCAATGGGCAAACCTGAAGATACCGGAAATAGACTACCAGGATATAATCTACTACTCGGCTCCAAGGCAAAAGGTCTCACCGGGAAGTCTCGATGAGATTGACCCTGAACTCAAAAAGACATTTGACAGGCTGGGTATACCGCTTGATGAGCAGAAACACCTCTCGGGGGTGGCTGTTGATGCCGTGATGGACAGCATATCAGTGGCTACCACATTCAGGGAGACGCTCGCTGAGATGGGAATCATATTTTCATCGTTCAGTGAGGCGGTGAAGGAGTATCCCGAGCTGGTAAAGAGGTACCTCGGCTCAGTGGTTCCGTACTCAGACAACTACTTTGCTGCCCTCAATTCGGCTGTATTCAGCGACGGTTCGTTTTGCTACATTCCGAAAGGAGTCAGGTGCCCGATGGAACTGTCGACATATTTCAGGATCAACGCGGCAAATACGGGCCAGTTTGAGAGAACACTGCTGGTGGCAGATGAAGAGAGCTACGTAAGTTACCTTGAGGGATGCACTGCCCCAATGAGGGATGAAAACCAGCTGCATGCTGCAGTGGTTGAGATAATCTCTGAAAAGGGAGCAGAGGTAAAATACTCTACTGTTCAGAACTGGTACCCGGGTGACAAAAACGGAAAGGGAGGCATTTTCAACTTCGTTACCAAGAGAGGCATCTGCAAAGGCGACAATTCGAAGATATCATGGACACAGGTTGAGACCGGCTCAGCAATTACCTGGAAGTATCCCTCGTGCATTCTCAGGGGTGACAACTCGACAGGTGAGTTCTACTCGGTGGCTGTCACAAACAACCATCAGCAGGCCGACACCGGTACAAAGATGATCCATATCGGGAAGAACACAAAGAGCACTATAGTATCGAAGGGAATTTCGGCAGGAGTGAGTCAGAACAGTTACCGCGGACTGGTGAAGGTGCTGAGGAATGCCACAGGGGCAAGAAACTTCTCACAGTGTGATTCACTGCTGCTTGGCGACAAGTGTGGCGCGCACACATTTCCGTACATTGAGGTTGACAACCAGACTGCAATTATCGAGCATGAGGCCACAACTTCAAAAATTGGCGAGGACCAGATTTTCTACTGCAACCAGAGGGGGATTTCAACCGAGGATGCAATAGGGTTGATTGTTAACGGCTACGCCAGGGAGGT
>CAYUOS010000035.1:7456-25369 GCA_964446435.1 uncultured Rikenellaceae bacterium
TATACAGAAAAGAGATGCTGGTAATAGACAATCTTAAGGCTTCTATAAACGGGAAGCAGATATTGAAGGGGATTTCGCTTCATGTAAGGGAGGGTGAGGTTCACGCCATTATGGGTCCGAACGGTTCGGGGAAGAGTACTCTGGCCTCAGTTTTGGCCGGAAGGGAATTCGCTGAGATCGAAGAGGGTACAATCTTATATTTAGGCAAGGACTTGTCAGGTATGGCCCCTGAGGACCGGGCCCGTGAGGGTGTCTTCCTCGGTTTTCAGTATCCGATTGAGATTCCGGGGGTCAGCATGGTCAACTTCATGAAGACGGCCGTAAACGAACAGCGAAAGTATAAGGGTCTCGAGCCGTTGTCGGCCTCCGATTTCCTCAAGCTGATGAGGGAGAAGAAGGAGCTTGTCGAGATTGACTCGACCCTTACCAACAGATCGGTAAACGAGGGTTTCTCGGGAGGCGAGAAGAAGAAGAACGAGATATTCCAGATGGCTATGCTGGAACCCAGGCTTTCAATACTTGACGAGACTGACTCGGGCCTCGATATCGATGCGCTGAGAATCGTGGCAAATGGTGTCAACAAGCTCAAGCGACCCGATACCTCGGTGATAGTTATTACTCACTACCAGAGGTTACTCGACTTCATAGTACCTGATGTGGTTCACGTATTGTATGATGGCCGCATCGTAAAGACAGCCGGCAGGGAGCTGGCGCTTGAACTCGAGCAGAAGGGATACGACTGGATCAGGAAAGAGGCTGAAAAAAATGACTTGGCATGGACAGTAAACCCGAAATAAACGCCAGATATATTGACCTTTACAGGAACAATATAGAACGTATCGGTTCTCATTCAACACCCTATATCAATTCACTGAGGGAGGAGGCCATGGCACGGTTCTCATCCCTTGGCGTTCCTGACAGGAAGAATGAGTCATACCGCTACACCAACCTTGATCTCTTCTTCAGGCATCAGTACAAATCATATTTCATGCCCGGAGCCGATGACTTCGAAAGGGCAGAACGGTTCAGTTGTGAGGTTGAGGACCTCGAAGTTCACAACCTTGTACTGCTCAATGGTTTTTATCCGACCAACAACGGTAAGCTGAGGCAGCTCGATTCAGGCATTACGATAGGAAGCCTCAATGAAGCGGCAGCCAGGATGGGTGATATTGTCGACGGTCATTATGGCCGGTATGCCCACAGCGACACCGACGGGCTTATCCATCTCAACACGGCGATGGCATCTGACGGGGTCTTCATTCACGTTCCGCGAAACCAGGTTCCCGACAAGCCGATACAGATTGTCAACCTTGTATACTCAGATGAGGATATTTTCGTACAGCACCGCAACCTGATAGTGGTAGAGGACAACGCCGAAGCCACCATAATAATCTGCGACCATACCCTCTCACCAATGAAGTTCCTGACGAATGCCGTTACCGAGGTGTATGTCGGCAAGAATGCCAGGTTCAACATCGTGAGGGTGCAGAATGAACACAACAATGCTGCCAAGCTGACCCACACCTTCATCCACCAGGAGCGCGACAGCTTCGCCTCCTCGATAAACATAACCCTGCACGGCGGGCTGGTACGCAACAGCACCTACCATTACCTTGGCGGGGAAGGCGCGTCGACGAACTCTGCGGGACTATACCTGTCAGACAAGTCACAGCATGTCGACAACTATGTGAATGTCGATCATGCCTTCCCGAACTGTACCAGTAACCAGCTGTTCAAGGGGGTACTCGACGACATCGCCACAGGCGCATTCAACGGTAGAATACTTGTAAGGCCGGGAGCACTGGGCACCAGGGCATATCAGAGCAATAACAACATTATGCTCACCGATGATGCCAGAATGGATACGAAACCCCAGCTTGAGATCTTTGCCGACGATGTGAAGTGCAGCCATGGAGCTACGGTGGGGCAGCTTAACAATGATGCTCTCTTCTATCTTACGTCACGCGGAATTGGGAACCGTGAAGCCAGGCTGATGCTGATGTTCGGCTTTGCACACGAGGTGATTCAGGAGATACCGGTAAAGGCACTCCAGGAGCGAATGGACACCCTGGTAATGCAAAGGCTGCGCGGTGAGCTCTCGAGATGCGCAAGCTGTATGGTTAAATGCGGTTAGTCCATGCAAGGATGATCGATATAAAAAAAATAAGAAGCGACTTTCCGATTCTTTCCGAAAAGGTTTACGGCAAGGATCTGATATACCTCGATAATGGTGCAACGACCCAGAAACCGAGGAAGGTTACCGATACCCTCACCGAGGTACTGACAAAATATAATGCCAACATCCACAGAGGTGTGCACAGGCTCAGCGATGTGGCCTCGGAGGCCTACGAAAATGCCCGCGAGACCGTCAGGGCCTTTATCAATGCGGCCTCGACAGATGAGGTTATCTTCAATTCAGGAACCACGGCCGCCATCAACAATGTGGCTTTCTCGTTCGGAGAGAGGTTCATTGGCGAGGGTGACGAGATTATTGTTTCGGCACTCGAGCATCACGCCAACATTGTGCCGTGGCAGATGCTGTGCGAGAGAAAGGGTGCCAGGCTGAGGGTTATCCCTATGGACGACAACGGCATTCTTGATCTGGCGGCATACAGGAGCATGATCAGCAGTTCGACACGGATAGTTGCGGTTACCCAGGCCTCAAACGCACTGGGCATAATCACCCCTCTGAAGGAGATAATCAGCGAGGCCCACAGGCATGATATCGCGGTACTTGTTGACGGGGCTCAGGGTATACAGCACGGCACTGTCGATGTCAGGGCGATGGACTGTGACTTTTATGTCTTTTCGGGTCACAAGGTGTACGGACCAACCGGCATAGGAGTACTCTACGGCAAGAGGAAGTACCTTGACCTGATGCCCCCGTGGCAGGGTGGGGGAGACATGGTAAAGAACGTGACTTTCGAAAAGACAACATACAACGACCTTCCCTTCAGGTTCGAAGCAGGTACCACAAATTACCCCGGAGCAATTGCCCTTGCCGCTGCACTAGACTATGTATCTGCAACAGGCAGGGAGGCGATTGCCGAAAGGGAGGCCTCACTGCTCGGGTACGCCACCCTCAGGTTGAAGGAGATACCCGGTGTCACTATCTACGGCGACGTTAACGATAAGATATCTGTAATATCATTCCTTATTGACGGCATACACCAGTATGACGCGGGCATGGTGCTCGACAAGATGGGCATAGCAGTCAGAACGGGCACACACTGCGCTCAGCCTGTTATGGACCGGCTTGGCATAGACGGTACCATCAGAGCCTCATTCTGCTTCTACAATACCCATGATGAGGCTGATATGCTGGCCGCAGGGGTCAGGAAGGTTATGGAGATGTTCCTTTAAATACTATTGTTGAGATGACCATTGACGAGGTACAGGATCAGATAATTGAGGAGTTTTCACAGTTCGGTGATTGGATGGAACGATATGAACTGCTGATTGATAATGGAAAGGACTTGCCGCCGATAGACCCTGCCCTCAAGGTAAAGGACTATCTTATTGAAGGATGCCAGTCGAAGGTGTGGCTTTATCCTGAATTTGATGGTACAACCATCAGATTCACGGCCGACAGCGATGCCATTATAACAAAAGGAATTGTGTCAATGCTTATAAGGGTTCTGTCGGGTCGTACTCCGGAGGAGATAATGAGAGCTGACCTTTATTTCATTGACCGTATCGGACTGAGGCAGAATCTGTCACCAACGAGATCGAACGGGTTGCTGTCGATGGTTAAGCAGATGAAACTATATGCAATAGCATTCAACGCGAGGATTAACAAATAGAAAAGGAGGTCATAATATGGATATAGAGGAGAGACTCGAACTGGAGAAGAAGATAGTAAGCGTTCTCAAGACAGTTAATGACCCCGAGATACCTGTAAATGTATTTGATCTCGGACTGATCTATGAGGTTGATGTTGACGATAATCGTGTTGCACACGTGAAGATGACATTGACAGCGCCCAACTGTCCGATGGCAGACCAGCTGCTTGAGGATGTGAGATACTCTGTAAGCACCGTCCCGGGCATTGCTGAATGTGACCTTAAGCTCACCTTTGACCCACCGTGGGACAGGAGCATGCTCAGCGATGAGGCGATGCTTGAACTGGGCCTGCTATAGAACTTTCAAAGTCACCGGCCATGTCGCCCGGAGAGATTTCAGCCATAATTAAGAGAGAAATCCTTGCTGCAGGATTTGACAGCTGCGGAATAACTTCTGCCGTGGAGCTTTCACACGAAAAGGAGCTTTATCGCAGATGGATCGGTATGGGTTGCCATGCCGGCATGGGTTATCTTGAGCGGAATACCGATAAGCGTGCCGATCCTTCACTATTGGTTGAGGGAACGAAGAGTGTGGTGGTTGCCATTATGAATTATTTTCCTGGAACACTGCCTGATAGTGACGACAACCCGGTAATATCAAGGTATGTGACAGGCACAGACTATCATACCGTAGTGAGGAAGAGGCTGGGCATAGCCCTTGATGCAAGCCGTGCCACGATTCCCGGTCTCAGTGGAAGGGTGTTTGCCGATTCGGCCCCGGTGATGGAGAAGGCACTTGCCTTCAGGGCCGGTGTGGGGGTAAGGGGCCGGAATACACTTCTTATTGCAGATGGCATCGGTTCATACGTTTTTATCGGTGTCGTGTTGATAAACCTGGAGGCAGAGCACGATTCTGCCTCCCGTCATGATATCTGCGGCACATGCCGGAGGTGCATCGATGCATGTCCGACTGGAGCCATACGTGAAGAGGGCTTTGTAGATGCCGCGAGGTGCATCTCATACCTTACCATTGAGCACAGGGGAGAGATACCAGAGAGGTTCAGGGGATTGTTCAGGGGCAGGATCGTGGGTTGTGACATCTGCCAGGAAGTCTGTCCATACAACAATCAACCACCATTATGCAGGGTGCCTGAGCTTGCACGTGACACACGTCTCGAGAAAAGGAACCTTGTTGAGTGGGCAACCCTGACTCCGGATGAGTTCAGCAAAATCTTTTCAGGTACCACCGTTGAGAGATGCGGCTACGAGGGCTTCATGAGGAACCTCCGGTTCGTTCAGGGTGAGAACAAGTGATGCAGGACTGCCAGTCGCGGCATAAGGCAGATAGTTAAGTTACCTTGCAGATATTCAATTCAGCGGTATGTCTTAAGTCTTTCTGTTGTCAGAACTTCACTGAAAAACCCACACCCAGAACCTGCTTGAACTGGGTGCGCGGACCGCGGTTTATTCCCTCAGCATCGATATAGTCGACATCATCATCGTAAAGGAGGTGTGTACTAAGGTTTGCTGAGAGGTACTCATTGATTTTCATATTAACGAGGGCCTTCCAGCTGATGTCGATATTACCGGGCTTGTTCAGGAGATTGGAGAAAAAATCGGCAGAGGTGTTTAGTGTCACGTTTTTCATTATCTCGTGAATGAGCATCACCCTTACTGCTGCACCCATCTCGGCACGGAACGATTTTCCCGGCTCGACTCCGAATGCTCCGGCAGCCGACAGGTCTTGGTTGGTGACGATGGTGGCCTTGCCACCCAGCGGGGCAAGCAGTAGGTAGAAGTTGTCATTCGGCTTGTATTCCATACCTACATTCAGGTTGATATAGCCGGGAGACATGAACTCAGAGATGAGGGTCTGTGTCTCTCCGGTTCCCTTGTAACCCTTGTCGAACTGTGTCTTGAAATTGAACAGACCGCTTATATACCATTTGTTAACGGTTTCATATCCGAACTTTGAGATAAAGTCGATATAGTCATTCGATTTTCTCGCAGGCAGGTCACCGGTTTTCTGTATGCCATATCCCATGTCGAGGGCGTTTCCCCAGGCAGCCTTGCCCTTCTTGTAGTTAAGGTTTGCAAGCATCAGTGCATTGACACCCTGGCTGTTATCACCCCCTTGTGCCCAGTTGAAGAGAGCGACCTGAGAGAAGTTCAATGATCCCATTCCGTTGAAGGTCCAGGGACCGGGATTCTCCTTCTCCTCCTGTGAGAAGAGGGTTAATGCTGAAATCAGCATAACCGGGATAACCAAAATGCTTTTTTTCATGGTATGTGCTTTTAGAAATAGTTTATTTACCGTCTGTTTAGCTTGACATAAATACAATTACGTAAAAATAGCAAACTTTTCTGGCAGATCCAACCTGATGTTGAGAGTCGGTTCCATTTTTTCCTGGTAGTGAATCCTGCAACAGTTGAAAAACCAGTAAATTTTTATATATCTCATGTCGTTTGATTAATTTTATATGATAATAGGGTTGTTTTCAGGATTTCGAAATACCTATGGCCATGAAAAAAGCAAGATTATTAACGGTCTTTGCAATGCTGCTCCTTCTAACCTGCTGCGATAAGCCCGAGACAGTGGTTGTCAATATCGTACACCCCGACGGTTCGGTTACCAGGAGGGTTGAGATGCGCAGCAGCAGCAGGATCAACCTTGAGCTGAGCAGGGTTCCGGTTGACTCAACCTGGATGATTAATGAGTATGTTGATGTCGCGGATGAGGGTGACACTACCTTCGTTCTTACAGCTGAAAAACTATTTATGGACGTCTCGGCAATAAACGAAGAGTACCTAAATGACGATGGTGTAAATTCATTTATAGGAAGAAGAACAGACTTTAAAAGGAGTTTCAGGTGGTTCACTACCCATTACCGCTTCGTTGAGCGGTTTGATAAGATCATGAACGGCGGTGTACCACTCACAGATTATCTGACCCCCGACGAGATGGATTTCCTGGTTATGCCTGAGACTATCTCTGATTTGCTCCTATCAGGTGCTGACAGTCTTGAATACCAGTCTTTGTCAGCGAGGCTCGATTCGGTTATGTTCGAGTGGTTCAGGCAGGGCCTGATATCAGTTTTTTTTGACGCTACAACATCACTTTTTGAGGCTGAAGGCACCAGCCTCGAGATAGTTGAGGAATTCGGGTCGAAGAAGGCAGAGTTGGTTGATATCTATTTCTTTGATGCTGAAGTGGATTCTGTTTTCGCTGATGTTTTCGGACCGTTTATGGAATCAGGGTACGGTAATATAATTGACAGTGCCATGATGGTCGTTACGAATGGGATTGACTGGTACTGGAATGTGAAATCGTATACCCTTAAGACGATTTTGCCCGGAAGGCTGAAAAGCGGTAACGGCTGTATCGCCCCGGTTGGTGAGGTTTCATGGCAGGTAAGAGGCGAATTGTTCCTTTTTGATGACTTTGAATTCTGGGCAGAGTCATACCGGCATAATCTATGGACATGGATCGTGACCTGCGTCCTGTTGACTATTGTGCCGCTGCTTATGCTCCGGAAAATTCGTCACAGGCGTGGCTGACCGGGTTCCTGAAAGAAAAACCGGCCCCTGAAGGAGCCGGTACCGGAAAAATGAACAAAAGAAACCCTGAAATTATATGCTTATGAACGGTCGTAATCCTTGAGGATGTTCATCAGTTTCTGACGTGTGAAGAATATGCGGCTTTTTACTGTTCCTATCTTGAGGTTCAGCTCATCAGCTATCTCCTTGTATTTGTAGCCTTCAACATGCATCCTGAAGGGAACGCGGAACTCATCCTCAAGAGAATCGATAGCCTTTTCAATTTCAGACTCGGAATAGGATGAGTCAGGCGAGATGTACCCCTTGTCGTTTGAGAGGTTGACATAGTAAAGATCCTGGGTTGAGTCAATGAGAGTGTTCTCCTTTATGTTGCGACGATAGTTGTTTATGAATGTGTTTTTCATTATGGTGAACACCCATGCCTTGAGATTTGTGTAATCGACGAACTTGTCCTTGTATGATATGGCCTTAAGGTAGGTGTCCTGAACCAGGTCATCTGCCCTTTCGTGATCGCTGGTAAGTGAAAGTGCGAACTTCTTGAGGTTGCCCCTCATTTCTATCAGACTGTTGTTGAATTCATATGTTGTCATGTCAGTAGTTATTTAAGGTTGTTGATGCAAATATATGCCGTTAAAAAAGGATATCCAAATCTTAAAATCCGAATATATTAATATTACAGATTGGTTCTATCCGGCGGGAGGGAGGTTTGGCGCCTGTAATGCACAGAAATACAGCGCTATGCAATATTATCGTAATTGCTCAGTCTAAATGGTTTCTAAATTGAACATTTTTGACTTCCTGTTTTTCATTTTATTCTGCAATTGTATTGACAGGCTTGATTCATCTGTTTATCTTTATGAAAATTTGGCACAATGGAAATAACGTTCAGCATTTCAGACGGCACCCTTATAGTGGGAAAGATTCATAAGACGGCAGGAGAGTGCAGGGGGATAATAATACTTCTGCACGGGCTGGGTGAGCATTTTGGTCGCTATGATCTATGGTGTTCAAGGTTGGTTGATGCGGGTTACAGTGTTATCGGGGCCGATCTTCCGGGTCATGGAAAGTCAGGGGGTAAGAGGGGACATATAGCCACTTATTTTCATACAGAAGAGATTATTGACAGGATGATGGGGGAGGGAGATGACCGCTTTCCCGGAGTGCCGCTGATTCTTTACGGGCACAGTCTGGGTGGAGGAGTTGTTTTGAGGTACCTGGTTAAAAGGCAGCCGGCTCTTTGCTGTGCTGTTGTTACCTCGCCATGGCTGAGGCTCTCTTTCGAGCCACCCAGGTTCAAATTGTGGCTGGCATCGGCTGCGAGGAAGATTGTCCCCGGAATGCTTCAGCCGTCGGGACTCGAAGTTGATCATCTTTCCCGTGACAGGGAGGTCGTGTCTTTATATTCTTCAGACAGCCTTGTTCACGACCGTATTTCTGTGTCGCTTTTTAATGAAGCTGTATCTGCAGCGCATTATGTGCTTGAAAATGCTGCCGGAATTACGACTCCCCTGCTTCTCATGCACGGAGGCAGTGACATGATAACTTCACCCGAGGGCAGCAGGCAGTTGGCAGAGGCTTCAAAGGTTACAGACCTGAAGGTATGGGATGGAGGATACCATGAGTTGCATAATGACATAATAAAGGATGAGGTTTTCGGGTATCTGGCAGGATGGCTTTCAGGTAAAACGTGTAAACAGGTCGATTGAAGATGGATTTCAGAACTGAGATAAAGATTGAACCCAACAGAAGGCTCATTGAATACTCTTCTCCTGTAGCGTTTGTCGGATCCTGTTTTTCCGGCGAGATGGCATCAAGGATGAGAGATGGACTTATGCCGGTTCTCTCAAATCCAAACGGCGTAGTTTACAATCCCGTTTCCGTGGCAGTTACTCTGCGGAGCCTTAAAAACCGCAGGAGATACGGCCTCGGAGATCTATGGCTCAATGACGGAAAATGGCTTAGTTTTGACCATTATACCGATTTTGCGTCAGATGACAGTGATTATTGCCTTGAAAAAATAAACAGGTCTGTGTCTGAGGCCTCAGAATTCATCGCCCGGGCCGGATTTCTTTTCGTGACCTTCGGCACAGCCTGGATCTACCGGAGGAAGGATACAGGAGAGGCTGTGTCAAACTGCCATAAGATACCCTCTTCATTCTTCAGCCGGGAGTTGCTGACAGTATCTTCAATTGTAGAGGAGTGGAGCGAATTGCTGAATGAACTATACAGGTTTAACCCTTCTCTTTCGGTTGTCTTTACAATAAGCCCGGTTCGACACTGGAAAGACGGAGCCCATGGTAACCAGATTAGCAAGTCTGTACTATTCCTGGCAGTTGAGGAGTTGCAGAGGATTTTTCCCGATACCGGATATTTTCCTTCCTATGAGTTGTTGATGGACGACCTTCGTGATTACAGATTCTATGCCGATGACATGCTGCATCCGTCAGCTGCTGCTATAGATTATATCTGGGGGAAATTCAGCGAGACTTATCTTGAAGAGCGGGCCCGGAAGCTCTGGAAGGAGATTAGTGATATTTCCAGAGCTACCCGTCATCGCATAAAGACAAATGTAAAGAGTGAGAAGATTGCATTTGCCGATTCGATGCTGGCAAGGATTGACAGGATAGGTAAATCAGAGACAGTCGTTGACCTCTCATCACTCAGAGACTACTTCGTTTCGCTAAAGGCTTAGACAGCAGGTGCTCTGATAACCCCCTGTGTAATCTGGTCAGGTCAGCAATATTATTGGTTCCACAAAATATTATCAACTTTCCGGAACAGTTTGCTTTGTCTATTGTTTATTATAAAAAGTAAAACAATAATGAGCATCATGAGAAGATTTGCAGTTTTTGCTATTATATTGATTCAACTGGTGACCGGACTTCAGGCCCAGGAGAATCAGGGGGTAATAAGGGGTCGTGTATTCAATGTGCGCAACAATGAGCCCATACCATTTGCCAGTGTGGTAATTTGGGGGACCACAATCGGGGCGATGACTGACTTTGACGGCAATTTCCTCTTCACAGGTATCAAGCCCGGTTTTGTGGAGATCAGGGCATCGTCCGTTGGCTTTAAGCCATATGTATCTGAGTCTGTAATGGTGACCAACGCCAGAGAGGTAAGACTTGAGATTCCCCTTGAAGAGACCACTGTCGACATCGATGTGGTTGTAATTAAAGCCTCACCCTTCAGAAGGAGGGTCGAATCCCCGGTTTCATCAAGGATTATCGGCATTGCAGAGATTGAAAAGAATCCTGGCGGTAACCGTGACATATCGAAGGTAATTCAATCATTTCCCGGGGTAGCCTCTACGCCTGCTTTCAGGAATGATGTCATTGTCAGAGGTGGCGGACCCAATGAGAACAGGTTCTTCATCGACAACGTGGAGATACCCTACCTTAACCACTTCTCGACCCAGGGCGCCTCGGGTGGGCCTGTCGGCATAATCAACGTTGATTTCGTAAGGGAGGTCGATTTTCTTTCAGGAGCATTTCCTGCCACCAGAGGTAATGCTTTAAGCAGCGTCCTTAATTTCAGCCTGATAGATGGCAACAGAGAGAAGTTCAGGTATCGTGCAACGCTTGGTGCTTCAGACATTGGCCTTACAGCTGACGGTCCAACCGGGGAGAACAGTTCGTTGATTTTGTCTCTCAGAAGGTCTTACCTTCAATTTCTCTTCAGTGCCATCGGCCTTCCATTCCTGCCCACCTACAACGATTTTCAGTACAAGTACAAGGTACGGTTCGGTAACAGGAATGAACTGACTCTTCTGGGCCTTGGTGCCAAGGATGATTTCAGGCTGAACCTCGATGCCAACGAAACCGAATACCAGAGGTACATTCTTGACTATATCCCGGTTCAGGAGCAATACAGCTATACTGTTGGGGCAGTCTGGAAGAGGTACCGCGACAATGGCTTTGATACATGGGTGGTAAGCAGGAACTATCTTAACAATACCCAGTTCAAATACATGAACAACATAACTGTTGATTCTCTTCTTGTTCTCGATTACCGTTCGGGTGAAGGGGAAAACAAGTTCAGATATGAAAGTGTGGTGATAGGAGACAACGGGTTCAGGCTTACCTGGGGTGCGGGATATGAGAATGCCCTCTACCGGAATTCAACCTTCAGAAAGATACCATTACCCGAGCTGCCCGCAGAGTTGAGGTATGAGACCGCTCTCAGGTTCAGTAAGTATTCCCTCTTCGGGCAGGTTAGCAGGGGTTTTTTTGATGAGAGTCTGAATGTCTCATTCGGATTGAGAACAGATTTCAACAACTATTCTTCCGATATGTCGAATCCCTTAAAGCAGTTATCCCCGCGTCTTTCTGCTTCCTACAATCTGACATCTTCGGTTTCGGTAAACGTTAGCACCGGAAGGTTCTTTCAGCTGCCTCCCTATACTGCACTGGGTTATATGAATAATGCCGGTGAGTTTGTCAACAGGAGCAATGGTCTCAGATATATATCTGCTGATCATTATGTTGCCGGACTGGGTTTTACCCCTACTGAGAACAGCCTGTTTGCACTCGAGGGCTTCTACAAGAACTATGCGTCATATCCCTTTTCTGTAAATGAGGGGGTGCCATTATCAGGTAAGAGCGCCGATTACGGTATTTTTGGAGATGAGGAGCTTATGCCCGTTGCTGTCGGACGGGCTTATGGCATTGAACTTCTTGGCAGGCTTAGGGATTTCAAGGGTGTAAACATGGTGTTTGCCTATACCTTTGTCAGGAGCGAATTCAGGGGACCCGGACAGGATTACATTCCAACGGCATGGGATAACCGCCATCTTTTCAGTCTGACTTCAACTACCAGGCTTAAGCGAAACTGGGATATTGGGCTTAAATGGCGTTATGTAGGTGGTGCTCCGTGGACTCCGTATGATGAGTCACTTTCGGCATTGCGTGACGTATGGGATATTACCGGGCAGGGTGTTCAGGACTTTTCGAGGTATAATCAACTGCGGCTGAAGGCATTTCATCAGCTTGATATACGTGTCGACAAGCAATACTATTTCAATCGCTGGTCGCTGATGCTCTATGCTGATGTTCAGAATGTATACAATCACCAGGCCGATCAGCCTCCGATTCTCGTAAGGGTTTCGGATGAGAACGGAGTGCCACAGACAGATCCCGGTGATCCGTCACGGTACAGCCTTAAATATATAAGCGGTACCCTTGGCACCGTGTTACCTTCGGTTGGAATAATAATTGAATTCTAGATAAAGCAAACAGAGATGAAAAACTACTTAATAATTACCTTGCTGCTTCTTGTTGGTTCATGCGGGTCGTACCGTGAAAAAGCCAGGATTTCCCAGCTTGCTGTACAGTCGGAAATATTGACAAACCAGGATGGTGAAGGCCAGGTTTTCACTATTGATTTCAGGGCCGGAGAATCCTTCTATTATCCGATGATGGCCTTCTGGCTTGAGGACCTTGATGGAAACTATATTCAAACTCTATACGTTGCCCGGTCGGTTGCCACCGGGGTATTCCAATATGGCAGGCAGCAGGGGAACAAATGGGTTGCCGCTGAGAAACGCGCACCCCAGACACTTCCCTACTGGGCTCACAAGAGAGGAATAAGAGCCTCTGATGGCCTCTTTATGCCTGAACCGGGAAACCCTGTTGCAGACGCATATACCGGAGCGACACCGGTAACCGGGTTTATCCTTACCGCAAGGGCTGACGAAAAGCTTGATGGCAAGGTAAGGCTGTTGATGGAGATCAATCAGAACTGGGACTGGAACCACCACTGGACTAATGACAAGTTTCCCGGAGATGGCAACTATGCAATGTCAGCCCAGCCTGCTGTGGTATATGAAGTATTGGTTGATGCATCGGAAGGAGGAGGCCCATTCATAATGACTCCTGTAGGCCATAGTCACTGGTCGGGCACGACAGGAGATCTTTATACTGACCTGACGACACTCACAACAGCCCTTCAGATCGCCGGCGAGGTAATGGTAACAGTCACAGTCAGATAGCTATATGAGCTTTTCAACAGCGTTGTAGAATGACTCCGGAGTGGGTGCAATAATGAAATTGTCAAACTTAGAGGCCTCTTTGTCGTCAGGCCTGTTTGAAAGGATGATCTTCCTGAGGCCGAGCATCCTGCCCAGATTGCTGTAGTACTCGAGAGGCCTGTTTCCGGGTGAGGAGCCATTATAATTGATCACCATAACATCAAATGGTCTCATTTTATGGATACCCGCTATCTCTGCAGCAGGAAGATACTCGCCGGGATAAATTACATCAAACCCCATCGATCTGATAATGTACCTGCAAAACAGAAGGGGTATATCGGCATTACTGCCTGCGGCATTAATCACTGCGAACAGCGGCCGGTCATCATTAACGGGGGTATCAATCCTGTAGTACTCTTCTGTCATCAGGTCACGCACATTGTTTCTGATGAAGTATTCCTGTGCCCTTGACAGGCTGCCGGTCTGCCAGAGTATCCTGGCATTTTCCAGAAGGTGGGCGAGAAATCTCGAGTAGGTTATCTCAAATCCATGCTTCTCAAGGTAAGGAATCAGCGTGTCGAGAAAAAGCGTCTCCTCAAACCTTATGGCTGCCATCAGAGCCTTGCCAGGGTGAAACTCCTGGTTCGGGTCGCCGAATTTACTGCTGACAGACAAAACCGTACTGTTAAGCTCATCCTCACTAAGCCTGGCAATCTTTGATATCTTGAACCCGTGACGATTCAGGTAGGCAACATTAAGAAGCTTCTTCAGCTCATCCTCGGTGTACATCCTGATATTAGAATCGGTGCGCTCGGGTGAGAGAATGTTGTACCTCTTTTCCCATATCCTGATAGTGTGTGCCCTGATTCCGGTGTGGTATTCCAGGTCCTTGATTGCATAAATATCCGATACCTCTTTCATGATACAATTCAGTTCAAAGTTTGTTTAAACATCACTCACTCCTGAAACACCTCCCGCCCGGTATTGTTTAAAAATGGTTGACTTAAACTGCAAAACCGTAAAATCAGATGTGAATCCTTTCCGGTTCTGATTCAGTTCGGGATAGATGCCAAGGCTTGAACATCTCAAATATAGTTAAATAATGTGAAAAAGCAAATGAAAGTCTGTTCACTACATGGTCTCGACCATGATCTTTCTGACCACTCTGGTATTATCGGCAAAAATTACAGTAACAAGGTAAAACCCCCTCTGAGGAGTGTCAAGAAAGATGCGTGTAGTAAGTACGGGCGCGGAGAATCTCGACCTGTATATTTCCTGGCCTATGATATTGGTAACCCGTATAATTGATATCTCCTTCTCAGAGGTAACGGTGAAGTTATTCTCCTTTACGGGGACAGGAAAAATCCTGAGGTTTGACGAGTCTGATTCTGAAGCAGCTGTTTGCCGGACAACTGCCTGGTTGCTGACAGGCACCTGATCCCTCTGTGCATACAGGGGCACGAAGGATAGTAAAATAATTGCCGCAAGTACTGCTTCTTTCATAAGTAGACGATACGGATATGGTGCCACAAATATTGTGCTAAAGTACAAAGATACAATTTTTTTTCTTCATATCAGTCTCTTTGCTCATTAAGTGTAGCAGGAAGTCAATGATTGAAGTTGATTTCTCCAATTCCTGAAAAAGCAGTAAATTCGCATGATCTTTATTGAAGAATGAAAGAATTACAAAGCATTAAGCAGAGGTTTGGCATTATAGGCAATTATCCGGGATTGAACAGGGCTATCGATATCGCTGTACAGGTCGCTCCTACAGATCTGTCTGTTCTTATTTCCGGCGAGAGTGGTGTCGGCAAGGAGTCATTCCCGCAGATAATACACTTCTTCTCATCGAGGAAACATGGCCAGTATATTGCCGTCAACTGCGGTGCTATTCCTGAAGGGACAATCGACTCAGAGCTTTTCGGGCATGAAAAGGGGTCGTTCACCGGAGCAACTGACAGCAGAAAGGGCTATTTTGAAGTTGCTGACGGTGGTACCATATTCCTTGATGAAGTAGCCGAGCTACCACTCTCAACCCAGGTCAGGCTGCTGAGGGTACTCGAAACAGGCGAGTTTATCAGGGTAGGCTCATCGAAGGTGCAAAAGACGAATGTAAGGGTTATTGCAGCCAGTAATGTTGACATTACCAATGCTGTTGGCACGGGAAGGTTCAGGGAGGATCTCTTTTACCGGCTCAATACAGTGCCAATAAAGATACCTTCACTTAAGGAGAGGGGTGAAGACATAGTGCTGTTATTCAGGAAATTCGCTGTTGATTTTGCTGAGAAATACAGAATGCCGGCAATAAGACTCACACCTGAAGCCAGGATTCTGCTTCTTGGTTATCAATGGCCGGGGAATGTAAGGCAGCTTAAGAATATAGCCGAGCAGATATCAATAATTGAAACTGAAAGGGAGATAACAGCCGAAACCCTGCGCAACTATCTGCCTGATTATTCAATGACCAATCTTCCCGTTTTTGCAGGCCGCCAGGATGAAAGAACCTTTTCCTCTGAGCGTGAGATACTCTACAAGATACTTTTCGACATGAAAAGTGACATGACCGATCTTAAGAAACTTGTCCTCGATATGCTCAGAAGCGGGACGTCAGGAGTTAACTTTTCAGAGTCGGGGTCAAGGGCAATAAGAAACCTGTTCAGTGATGGTCAGGCCGGTGAATATCAGGTTGCCGGAAGCACCATTCCTGATGATCAGGAGTTTCAGGTAAGAACCTCACGTGCCGATATCCAGGATACCGAAGAGGTTGTTGAGGAGTCACTCTCACTTGAGAACAAGGAAGTTGAGATGATTACCAAAGCCCTTGAGAAGTATAACGGAAAGCGAAAGCTTGCTGCCAGGGAGCTGGGAATAAGTGAGCGTACTCTTTACAGAAAAATCAGGCTATATGGACTGGAAAACTGATATCCGACCAAACCCGGCTAAGGCATTTGTAGCAGTGTCAGTTATAGCAATGCTGTTTCTGGCATCATGCGTAATAAAGTATTCTTTCACAGGGGCTTCAACAACTGGTCTGAGAACAGTGAGTATTCAGTATTTTCAAAACCGGGCGAGTCTTGTACAGCCTGGGCTAAGCCAGAATCTTACAGAGGCATTGATTGACAAATGTAAGTCACAAACCAACCTAAAGCTTGTAAGCGGTTTAGGGGATGCGAACTTTGAAGGGGAGGTTGTTGACTACAAGACAGTCACCCAGACTATTGCCGGCGATGCACGAGCGGCCGTCAACAGGTTCTCAATAGCTGTTAAGGTAAAATTCACTAATTCGGTATTTCCTGAGAACAGTTACGAGATGACATTCTCGCGATTCGAGGATTATGACAGCAATCTTGACCTGAGCCAGGTTGAGGATGCTCTCTCAACCAAGATAATAGAGCAATTGGTAGAGGACATCTTCAACAGGGCTTTCGTTAACTGGTAGACTGCAATGAACAGAACCGAGTTTCACAACATGATCAGGAATCCCGATCTGATCGATCGTCCCCTCCTCACTGACCTGAGGGAGTTGATTATGATGTTCCCATGGTTCCAGACTGCACACATGCTGTTCCTGAAGGGTCTTAAAAATGTTGACGACATCAGGTTTGAGACCCAGCTTAAAGAATCTGCTCCCTTCATTTCTGACCGCACCCGGCTTTATTACCTTCTCGATTCACCCCATGGATCTGAGAATATTGCCGAAGCTGTAGCCGTTACAGAAACAGTAGAAAGTGTGACTTCTGAGATCCCAACCAAACCCGATGAGGAACCTGATGCCGGATCCGAAAGCCGGCTGCTGGAGATTGACGACACTCCGACTATTCCTGCGCCGCAGTTCTACACCTTCATAACCACATCCGTCAGTGTCAATAACGACCTGCTCGAACTCGAAGGTGAGCAGCGCAAACCTGTTACCCAAAACGATCTTATTGACAGGTTCATTGAACTCAGTCCAAGGATCAATCCGGGCAGCAAGAGTGATCCTGAGCCGGAGATTGACCTATCAATGCCTCATACCGAGGATAGTGGTAAGTTTGTCAGTGAAACACTTGCCAGGATATATGTCGAACAGGGGTACTATACCAGGGCGATAAATATATATGATAAGTTATGTTTGAAATATCCGGAAAAAAGTAGTTACTTTGCCGCGCAAATTGAAAAGATAAACGATTTAATCAATAACAGTTAAGATGGGAATTTACATATTTGTCTCGGTTCTGATAATCATAGCCTGTTTCCTGCAGGTAATGATAGTCCTTGTACAGAACAGCAAGGGAGGAGGCCTGGCGGCAGGATTTACCGGTACGGGTCAGACAATGGGAGTCAGAAAAACGGCTGATTTTCTTGAGAAGGCAACCTGGACTCTTGCAGTAGCGATTCTGGTGCTGAGTCTTGCGGCCACAGCTTCAATTCCCCGTGGTGAACAGGGAAGAGGCTCAAGGATTGAGGAACGCATCAGGGGAGCTGTTGACCCTTCAGCAATCCCTACACTTCCCAGCCCTGAGATGCCGTTTGAATAGAATCAGGCTGTTATCAGATTTCTAAAAAGATATGATTGAGTGTCAGTTTGTCACAAACTGACACTCTTCTTTTTTTTATTGTACAGCC
>CAYUOS010000036.1:0-16395 GCA_964446435.1 uncultured Rikenellaceae bacterium
ATGAAGCCTCTGAGCCTCCAAAGCCAGTTAACCCAGTACCAGCCTGTTTTGCCTCCTATTGACCATATCTTGTCAAGTGTGGTATCTGCATCTGTAACCTCTGCTCTTCTTCTGTCGTGGTAACAACCATAGATTGGCACTGTAATAACAGATTCAATACCGTTTTCAAGGGTCCTGCTCGAGAGTGCATCTGTCCAGCTTGATACCGATTGGTGTTGTTCGGTTATCCTGAAGGCAGATGTTACCGCCTCTTCATACGAAAGCAGTTCCGTTGGCAGCACATTCTGAAGGTTGTTCTCGCCGCAGATAACCTCAATCTTCATGCTGTTAACCAGGTTCACGGCAAGTTTATATGATGTTGAGGTGATAAAATAGAGCCAGTAAGACGAAAGCCTCGGGGTCATAACCGGAACGACGAAGATCTTGCGCTTCAGGTTTCGTACCCGGGCAAATCCAAGCAACATCTCCTTGTACGTAAGTATTTCGGTTCCACCGATATCAAAGCTTTTGTCAAATGTCACCTCATTAAGCAATACCCTGGTAAGATACTGAATCACATTCTCTATTGCAATCGGCTGGCATCTGGTATTGAGCCATTTGGGTGTGATCATGACAGGTAGCTTCTCGACAAGGTCACGAATGATCTCAAATGACGCACTCCCTGAGCCAACAATTATTCCGGCCCTGAGGGTGGTGAGATGATAGCGGCCTCTTGCCAGGATCTCCTCAACAGCCTTGCGCGATGTAAGGTGTTTGGAGAGTTTTTCGTTGTTGATGATACCGCTCAGATAGATTACCTGCCGTGACTTCGTCTTGTTTATCCTCTCCGCGAAATTGAGTGCCGATTCGCGCTCAAGCTCCTCAAAATCATCGGTTGAAGACGACATGGAGTGGATCAGGTAATAGGCTGCATCAATATCGTCAGGAATGGCTGACAGGGTCTCTCTCCTTAGAAAGTTGACCTCAACAACTTTCACTAACTCGTGGTTATATTTTGAGAGGTCAAATCTTCTTCTGTCGCGAACACAGCAGTAGACTACATGTCCTTGTGCCAGCAGCAACGGCAGAAGGTTTCGTGCTATGTACCCGTTAGCCCCGGTCAGTAGTATTTTCATGGCCGTTAATTCGCCTGTGTCTCGGTTCCGTTTACCGTTTACCGTTTACCGTTTACCGTTCCCCGTCCCCGTTCTTATTATCTCAAGCGCCAGCAACTCGGTCGCATTGACAAGCTCGAGACCGGTGTCTCTCTTCCTGAGACAAAGAGGTATCTCGGTGCACCCCATTATCACAGCACCAAGGCCCTTCTCCTCAAACTGCCCGATTACACCCCTGAGCAACTCCCTGTTTCTTTTGCTCCTCTCATACCTCGCATTCGCCTTGATGCCTTTTACACCATATACAGCCTCCATCACATCCCTGATACCTGCTTCCGATGGAGAATGGATCTCTACCCCAAACCTCTTTCCTGTCTCCTGGTAGATGCCGGTACTCGCCGTACCTGAGGTCGACAGCAACCCGGCCTCCCTGTAACCTTTCCCGGCCAGGTACCTGACTGTGGCCTCAATCATGTCTATCAGCTCAAATGACTCGCTTACTGCAAGCTTCCGCAGAAAAAAGTGTGCAGTATTGCACGGACAGACGATGAAGTCGACACCTGCCCGCTTCAGGATGCCAATAGACTCAATCATCCGGGGTACCGGCGACTCCCCCCCATGAAGCAGGGCATCTGTCCTGTCAGGTATCTGCGGATGGTTGTCAATTATCAGACGTAAATGGTCCTGGTCGCACCGCGTTGGCGTGTTCCTGATTATGTACTGCATCAGCTGCACCGTGGCACTTGGCCCGACCCCACCAATTATACCGCATTTAACTCTTTCCATTCTCGCTGTTCTGTCTCGTCCAGATTGATCAATATTGCCGCCCAACTGCATGCCAATCAGATGATTCGATAAATCTTCATTATCTTCTCCAGTATCTTCTCAAAATCTATCTTCAGGTCTATCAGCCTGCCGCTTCTGACATCGAAAACCCATCCATGAACCTTAAGCTTTCTCTCCTTCCATGCTTTCTGTACATCGGGGGTTTTGATGACATTTACGCACTGCTCAAGCACATTCAGCTCAATGAGCCTCTTGTACCGCTGCTCTTCATCGGCAACTGCGTCAAGCTCTGCCTGATGAATACGGTAGACGTCTCGTATGTTCCTGAGCCATGGATTAAGCAGGCCCAGGTCGGCAGACTGCATGGCCGCTTTGACTCCCCCACAGTAATAGTGACCGCATACCACCACATGATCTACCTTCAGCTGGCTTACAGCGTAGTCAATCACGGTCATTGCACTCAGGTCGGTATTTGTTACCAGGTTTCCAATGTTCCGGTGCACAAAGACTTCGCCGGGACTGACACCCATCAGCTCCTCTGCCGTAACACGGCTGTCAGAGCATCCTATGTAAAGTATCTTCGGAGCTTGACCCGCGGAAAGATTCTCAAAATAATCGGCATCAACCCTCAGTTTTTCTTCAACCCATCTTCGGTTGTTGGCGAAAATCTGCTCTATATCCATCTCTACATCTTTCTGAAAGGCACATTTTCAGCCCTCGAAACGCTTATCGTAAAACCGGTTACCTTCCCACGCCTGTCACGCAGAAATTTGAATGTGCCGTTTCCTCCTGCCACAAACTCATCATAACCGGTCGCAGTCAGACGGAAGTTGTCTCCTGCTTTCCTGTATACCCATAACCCATTATCTCTGAGTTCAAGCCGGTAGATCACATCAACATCCTCGCTGTAATAGCTGCCGGTGTACTGGTTAAGATCGGTCGTGACCGTATAAGGCTCAGCCCTTGTCGGCTGAAGTGTCGTTCTCTGCTGACGCACAGGGGTTCCCAGAAAGACCTCCGCTACCTCGCGCCCCACACCGGTGGGATTAAAGGAGGCATGATTGCTGAGAATTGCTACCGAAAGTTTTTTGTCAGGATAGTATGCCAGCCAGGCCCGGTATCCCCCTGTCGACCCGCTGTGCGATATCTCTGCAAAGCCATTCAATTCACCAATCATCAATCCGGCTGCATAGTCAGACGACCTTCCGCTGTTCAGCAATCCGGGTTCGAGCCTCAGCAAAGCCGTTTCACTGTTGAAAATCTCAGGCGTTTCAAGCAACTGGTTCCACCTCAGCAGGTCGGCAGTGGTGGTCAGCAATCCACCCGGACCATGTACATTCTCTGTGGGCATATTCTGAAGGAACCGCCCCTCACTGCCCGAGTAGGCAACCGCCCTCCTCGTGATAATATCCCTGTGGTTGTCGCGCCAACGGGTATCCTTCATCCCCAGCGGCTCGAAAAGCCTCTCCCTGGTGAAATCAGCAAACCTCTTTCCAGATACCCTCTCAGTAATCAGCACCAGCAGCACATAGTTCGAATTGCTGTACGAATACTGGCTCCCGGGAGTAAAATTAAGGCTCTTCTGCCTGAAAACAATATCCCAGCTCAGCTCCTGGGTATAAACCCTCGTGGTCCTGGGCCAGCCGGTAAGCCCGTACAAAGCCCCCCAGTCCTTCAGACCGCTTGTGTGACTCAGCAGATGCCGAATCGTAATCGGCGCATCATATTGCGGCAACTCAGGCACATATTTGCGCACATCGTCATTCACCGACATCTTGCCATCCTGTATCAGCAGTAATATCGCAGCTGCCGTGAACTGCTTCGACACCGACCCTGCCTCAAAAATCGTTTCTGTTGTGTTGGGAACCAGGTGTTCCATCTCTGCGAGACCGTACGCCTTGCTATAGATGGTCTGGCCATCGCGTGCTATGGCAACGGCTACCCCCGGCATGGCATTGTGGTACTGCGAAAATAGCTGGTCAATCCTTCTAATCGTGTCGGATGTCTGTCCATTAATAGAGACTGCAAGCAGCATCAGAACTGCTGCTGTAACCAAGGGGATTCTTTTGATTTTCATGGTATCATTATTTAACTGTTTGATTATTCGTTGGTGTCGCTGGTCGAATCAGTCTAATATAGGTCATTTTAGTCTACCATCAGCATTGCTCCTTACCGGGAGAGTGAAATAGAAGGTGCTGCCCTTCTCAACCTCCGACTCAACCCATACCTCACCGCCCAAAAGCTCAACGTAAGCCTTCACAATTGAAAGCCCTAACCCCGAACCCTCATGCGGACGGGTATTTGAAAAGTCTGCCTGCACAAACCGGTGAAAGATCGCCTCCAGCCTGTCGGGCCTTATTCCCTGCCCTGTGTCTCTCACATAAAAAACCACCTGTTCACCATCAGGAAAAGCGCCAAACTCAATCTCCCCTTCACCGGTGAACTTAATGGCATTTCTTATCAGATTGCTCAGAATGCTCTCAAGCTTTATCCTGTCAGTGTATAGATGTGAATACCCCTCCGGAAGCCTCATCTCAAGCCTGTATGAAAGACCCTTCTGCCTCGCCTGCTGCATGTAGAAGTCATGAAAGTAGTCCATCACCTCGGCAACGCTTACCTCAGTCCTGTTTATCTGTATCTCACCCGCTTCAATTCTCGATATCTCTATTATGTCATTTATGGTGTCTAGAAGTCTCTCTCCACTCCGGCTGACGATATCCAGATAGGTAGCCTTGTTTTCCTCGGTAAGGTCGGGCGCCTTTAACAACTCCAGGAACCCCAGAATACCATTCATCGGAGTCCTGATCTCATGACTCATGTTGGCCAGGAATGCCGATTTCAGATGGTCACTCTCTTCAGCCTTCTCCTTGGCCTTGATCAACTCCTCCTCAGCCTCCTTCCTCAACCTGATGTTTACCAGCATTTGCGAATAGACCTGCAGCAACTCCTTCTCGACGGCATAGTGGCTGAAACGCCTGCACACCGAATAGAAACCGATAAAACCAATACAACCATCGCTGCCCTGCATCGGCACAGCCATCAGGCTGACTATCTCACTTTCACTGAAAAGGGTTCCCTTACGGCTTTTCCAGTCATTGTCTTCGTCTGACAGGTATATCTTATTGCCCTCAAGGTGCGAGGATACAAGCCCGGAAATCTCTTCAAAGGGAATAACGTCATCGTTGATGCCGAAAGGCTTTACCTTGAGGGCATACCACTCCTCCGTCTTAACACAAACCTTCCGGGAAAAATCATAATTGTAGATAGTGGCCCTGTCAGCACCGGCAAACTTACCCATCACACCCAATGAATACTTTATGGCCGGCCCGATCGAATCAAGTGGCAGATTGATATATGCTGACGATATCTCAATCAGCATCTGCCTGAGGGTAGCCTGCCTTCTCAGTTCCATTTCCGTTAATTTCCTGGCCGTGACATCTTTCCCGTAAAACGAGGCCGCAACCACAGAGCCATCAATAACTATAGGGTTGGCGGCTACCTCTATATAGACGCTATGACCACCTGCCTCAATCTTATCCTCGAAGACGAAATGCTCCCCATTGAACACCCTGTCGTACCTCTCCCTATATGAATTCCTTATTTCAGAAGGCAATGCTTCAATTATATTGGTCCCCTTTTTCAGGTTCACACCGAACACTCTCCTGAACGATTTCGCAAATACCGCATTTACATATTTTATCCTGTAGTTCCTGTCTACCGACCAGATACTCTCAAGTGAATTTTCAATAATGGCTTTCAGATTGGCTTCACTTTCAACTAATCTTCGCTCACTGATCCTGCTATCCGTAACATCGCGCACAATCGACTGGATATAATCAGACTCGCCTATTGTAACCCTGCTGAGTGATACTTCTACGTCAAATAGTTCACCTGTAATTCTCCTGTGCTGCCAGTAGAACCTCTGTGGAACACCGATCAATACATTGTCAATCAGTTTCTTTGCTTTCTCTTGTGAATTCTCTCCGTCGGGCTGGTTATCCGGACTAAGCTCCCATGGTGTTCTGCCGAGAAGGTCCTGCTTATTTTCTCCTCCGTATATAGTTACAGCCATCTGGTTACAGTCATAGAACTTCATGTCCTTCAGCAGGAATATTCCGTCATAGGCTCCCTCGAAAAGTGCCTGGTAAACTACCTCCTTCTCCTTCAGCGCCTCTCCGGTCAGCCTTCTTTCGGTAATATCTTCAAGTATCCCGTCAAAATACTCAGGTCTTCCGTGTTCATCAAATAGCAGTCTGCTATTGTCCCTTACCCATATGTGCCGGCCATCCTTTCTCCTTAGCCTGAACTCCTCGCGAATCGCTTCACGACCGCTCTGTGCTTCATTCAGCTGCTTCTCGCGGTCCTCAATATTTACATACAGGTCTCGTACGTTTGTGTTCAGTAGCTCCTCCTCACTATTAAAACCCAGCATTTCTACGAGGGCCGGATTCAGATACACCAGCGCACCATCGACAGTAGACCTGTAAACCCCAACCGGAAACTGGTCTGTCATTGACCTGTATATCTCCTCTCTGGCTGCCTCCGAATTCTTGCCCATTCCCTCTGAATTTCTTCTCTTCTCTCCTTTTTCGGCCATTATGGTCTGATTACTTATCTATTCTGGTCTCCTTATCAGGAAACAAACTGCATATCGCTTCCCTGTTCGCCCGGCAAATCCCTCTCTCGGTTATCAGCGCCGTCACCAGTCGGGCAGGGGTAACATCAAAGGCATAGTTGGCAGCGTTGCTGCCCTCCGGCGTCAGCAGAACCCTTCTTATCTCTCCATCATCACCCAGCCCTTCAATGTATTTCACTTCATCGGCCCCTCTCATCTCAATGGGTATCTGGTTGATCCCATCATCAATATCCCAGTCAATGGTCGGGGAGGGAAGGGCTACATAAAACGGAATGGCATTATCTCTGGCAGCCAGCGCCTTAAGGTACGTACCTGTCTTGTTTGCAACATCACCTGTAGCAGTTGTTCTGTCTGAACCGACTATTACCATGTCAACCAGGCCCTGCTGCATCAGGTGTCCTCCTGCGTTGTCTGCTATAACTGTATGCGGAACACCTTGCTGTAACAACTCCCACGCCGTTAATGCAGATCCCTGGTTTCGGGGTCGGGTCTCATCAACCCAGACATGTACCTCTATACCCCTTTCATGTGCAATGTATACCGGCGACAGGGCGGTACCCCAGTCAACAAATGCCAGCCAGCCGGCATTGCAGTGTGTCAGTACATTGACGGTTTTGCCTCCCTTCTTCCTGCTCATC
Source organism: uncultured Rikenellaceae bacterium (assembly GCA_964446435.1). GTDB lineage: Bacteria > Bacteroidota > Bacteroidia > Bacteroidales > VadinHA17 > SLNP01. Next base: position 7,155 of record CAYUOS010000036.1, read on the forward strand.
TCTTCAATCAGTGAAGCCCCGTACTCTCCAATGCGTCTGCAATTGACGGCATCATTGTCAGCTATCTCATCGGCGGTAACCCTCGCTATTCTCTGCTTTTCTTCTGCAGTCCTGACTCTGCCCATCCTCTCCAGTTGCAGACCTACTGCCCATGAAAGGTTAACCGCTGTCGGTCTTGCTCTTCGAAGTGAATCCGCCGCTATAGTCATCCTTGCATCAAAATGAGCTGAATCATCACCAGCCTCAACCGCTGCCAGCCACATCCCATAGCCTGCCGCGGCTCCTATAAGACCCGCACCCCTCAGATGCATGTCGCGTATGGCAACTATTACGTCTGAAAGACTCCTCAGGTCTTCCGTGACAAATTTATGTGGCAGGTGACGCTGGTCTATTATTCGTACACACTCTTCATCACTCTCTGCCACCCAGATGGTACGGTAAGCCTCTCCGTTGATTTTCATAGGTTTTTTCTGCGATAAATATCGCCTTAACGCATTCTCAGTCCGAACATATCGCTGTAAACCTGCCTTACCCACGAGTCTGAAAATTCATAGAACTGGTCTGCCTCTGCCTGGTTGATCCGGCCTGACTTCCTCCATCTCTCCATCTGCTCCTGGGTCCTGCTGTATATCATCCTGTGCCATGGTATAAGCTTCTGTGTAACACCGGTTCCGTCAGCATTAAATACCTTCGCAGTGTTTATGTAGTATTTTGTTGAGCCTCGCGTTGATGGAACCATAACCTTCTTCATCTCCAAAGCCAGATCACACACCTCAGCATTTCCCTTTCCCGATGCCGTGGTAACCCCTGGCAGGCTCCCCGATCGTGTAAGCCATACCGGAACAGGAACCGATGCAAGTGGAAAGCCAAGCATTGCCCACATTGTGGTAAACTCTGCCGGCTCACCCGACCTGACGCCTTGTATTATCACCGACGATGCAGAGGTATACCTGTTGATGCAATCCTGATAGTAAATGAAGTTCTCTTCCTTCTCCCTGAGATGCAGAAAATCCTGAACCCTCTGTTGTGAATATGAGTTCTCAAGAGAAAGACACATGTTCTCAAGCATGTACGGAACACTCAGATTGTTGGAGCCTGAAGCCCTGTAAAATAGCTTCTCGGCAGTCTCGAACCTTATATAGCCCATCCCTGCATTTGCCTCTCCGGTAAATGAGTAGTTGGTTCTTACAATATAGCCATGAGGTGCCACCTTCTTGTCATTAACATCAATCTTCGTCCATGTGAAATTGTTCGTTTCAAAAAAGGCCGCGCCCCCAAAGGCATCAATTACACCGAAATTGGCTTCAACGCCTAAAGGCTTGGGGTAATCCCTCAGAAACTTCTCAAAATCATCAACAGTCGCACAGACCATAAGGGCTGCCTTCATCACAACTCCCTCCATGTCAGCAAGCCTGGTGGTATCGGCTCCCTTCAGATTGTATGATGCAGAATTCATTATCGCAAAACCGGTACTGTTGAAGCCTATCCATATCTCCTTGCTCGCCTCATCATTCGAATTGATAAGCCCGATTGCCGGATACTTGCCCTCTTTGAAGTAAACCAGCTTGTTGTTCAGGGTGCCGGTGTCCCTGTGCTTCCATAGGATCGGTCTTCCGTCGGGTGTGTTATTGCCCGAGATAACTGCAATGGTGCAGGCTGAAACATGGCTCGTATGCAGGAAGAGGCCAGTGAGTAATAATGTGAAGATTTTTTTCATGGTTGTTTGGAAAAGTTTATGCAAATGTATCATTTTCAGGTTGACGGGGTCCTATCTTTCAAGATCCTCAAATGAAATGTTCATCAGCGGATAGTTCTTCCATCCGGTGAAGTCAAAGTGCCACCATTCTGAAGGGTAGGGGGTAAAGCCAAAATGTTTCATGACACCGGTAAGCAGAGCCCGGTTCTCTATCGCCGCTTCAGGCAGATTCATGTACTCCTGGTGGGCCCTCTCCGAAAATTCATCAAATACCGTTGGCATCAATACCTCTTCACCGGTCTCAAGATCAAACAGGGAGACATCCACGGCACACCCACGGTTATGCTTTGATCCTGTCTTTGGATCAGCAACGAACTCAGTATCAGGATATACTTCAAAGAATCTCACAGTGGCCGAATAGGGCCTGTAGGCGTCGTATACCAACAGACCAACCCCATGAACCTGAAGTGAGTCATGTACCTTTCTCAGTGCTTCTGCCACCGGCCTGCGCACATATGCCTTCGGCATCGTATATATAACCTCACCCGTGAAATTGTTGGCAGTGGCATATCGTATATCCAGCTTCAGGCCATCAATGGCCTTCTCCAGATCTGTCAGCTCCATGTCCCGGTTGTTCTTAACCTGTTGAAGATACTCCTCTTTCGAGGAGACAACATAAAGCTGCTGCTCTGTCTGCCTGGGTCCTCCACAGCTTGCAGTAATACAGATCACCAGCAGCAATGCCGGTACACAGGCTCTCAGGAATATTTTGCCTGCCTGCCTTCTTTCCAAATATTCATGGTTGTGGCCTTGCGGCCTTCTTTTTATTAAACTTGCCGTAGTAATTGGTTTGCTCATCTCCTGATTGTATCAATTGAAAAATAGAAATCGCCTGTAAAGGAAGTCGATTCCCATGCTAACTGCTGATTATTAGAGACGCGCGAAACAATGCTTCTCACGTTCTGATACATCTGCAGAATAGTTATGTTGGGAATCTTGAAGCTTTCAAGTATTTCAGAGGTGTAGAGCCCAGGCCTGCCTCTGTCGTCAGCAGTAAATACTATAGATGATGTTGTTACTCGGTTATTGCCAAAGTCGTTAATCAGACTCTGACTCGTCAGGGGGAGAGCCGTGAGGTTAAACACGATGAGAAGAAACAGTTTTGATCTCATTATATTGCGATCCTGGTTCTTCAACAAATTTAAGCAAATTTTTATATGCCGGAAATGCCATTATCCCCGGTTCCAAATATGTACTATGGCAAATGGAACGATTATCAGGTGTCAGGTGTGTTCTTTACACATCTGACAGAAAACCCGCTCTTGAGGCTGCTGCTTATGCGGTCGGCATTGCTGTAGCCAAAATAGAGGCTTCTCGCCCAGGCATCAGTCGCAGAACGCTCTGTCGATGACCACCAGTAGCCATATCGTCTTACATTGCTATAGGTTCCGGTAGAATTACGGAATCCACCGGGAAGGGCCGTAAAACCTGATTCATTGGCTGTAACTGGATTGGGTACCATCCAATGCATGACACCTGCCTCCTTAAGCTTGTTGCCGGCTAATTCCTCTCCTCCGAGCTGGTTGATTAATATGTCCCAGTCACTGTCGCTGGGAACATGCCATCCGTCAGGACAAAGTTTGCCTGTATTAACTGTATGCCAGTTGTAGAGAGCTCCGTATACATCTGAGTTATTGCCATACCATGTGTACCCCGCTGTCGTCAGGTTGGTCCATGCAACATGATCAGTCACCAGTGCTATTGAGGTGCCGTCTTTAAGCTTTGAGGTCCGCAGGTTCTCAGCCATCCATGTCTGGCCTCCTATCTTTATGGTTTTGTAGGTGTTTCCGTCATTGTCGCTGACGGTTTCGTAGGTCAGTGACTGGTTGAAACCTATGGGATGAAAGGTTGTAAATGTTGCATTCTGTCCTACTGTGTCACCAATCTCATTCTGTGCCTTCAACCTGTAATTATATACCGTCCCGGGAAGTAATCCCTGTATCTCCGTCTTGACATCAGTGATATCCTTACCGCTCACAACTGGAGGGTCAGCCGTAATTACGTAACCATAACTCGTAGTGGTGCCGTATTCAAATGATACGATTGTATTGGTATTCCCGGGGGCAACCTTGCCATTCAGGGTCACCGATGTTCCCCTTATCCACGATGGAAGACCTGTCTCGACTACAGGTTTTGACGGCTTTACCTCTGGTGGATTGCCTCCGTTATTGTCTTTCTTGCATGATTGCATGACCAGAAGAAGTACCAAAAATGACACGAGTGAAACTATAAGTTGTAAAAGGCCTCTTTTCATATTATGAGTAAACGTTTGAAGAATTTCAATTTGCACAAAGATTATGCCATTTGAAGATATATCCAAACGGTAAACGATGTTTTTGAAAAGATGTTGTCTGAGGTTCCCTGATGAAGATTGTCTGACCCTGCTTAACCACAATCTTGTTATCGCTCTGCCTTCCCTGATTCTGCACTTTTAGCTGCTCCTCTTCTCCAGGGTATCGGAACCTGCCGGTGATAACCGCCCATAAGACTCGCAATAACCCTGGTGCGGGGAAACTGCTCAAGGATTATCTTGGTGATAACGGTAATGGGCACGGCCATTATCATTCCCGGAATGCCCCAGATATACCCCCACAACATTAACATTATCAGCACAGTAACTATGTTTATCGAGAATGCTTTTCCCAGAAGTACCGGCTCGAGTACACTGCCCAGCAGCAACTGAATAGCCGTAACCGAAACAATGAAAAATAAAAGGGTTCCGCCTGTGCCCAGCTCAATAAGCGCAAAAAGTGATACCAGCACCACCGAGACTACCGAACCTACAACCTGAATAAAGTTGAAGACAAAGGTGATAAGCCCCCACAGTACAGGAAAGCTTATGCCAAAAAGATGACATACAACACCCACTAACACCCCTGTCGCCAGGCTGATAATGAACTTGACCTTTACAAACTTGTGTATATCGTTCTCAATCTTAACGAATGTCCTTATCGACGAGTACCTCGATTCTATAAGGGTCTTGTTCAATACCATCTGGAAGTTTATCGACTCAGCCAGTAGGAGTATCGTGAAAAATACCGTCATCAGTATCATCGATAGGGAATCTCCGATGTAGGTAATGGTTGAGCTGAAATTGCTGAATGCGCTGTTGCTCCTAATGTAATGCATAAAGACGTTCTCTCCCTCAATACGCTCTATTCCAAAGAACTCCTCAACCGAAACGACCATGTTCATCAGTTTCGACTCAGCCAGCTCGGTAAATGTACCCTCGTTCGACACTATTCCCTTAATGGCCAGCTGTACCAACTCCCCGCCTGCTTTCAACAGGCCGGTGAAAAGTATAATGATAAGAACTACACTCACAACTCTGGGAATCCTCTGCTTGTGCAGCCACCTCATCAGTGGCAATAGCAACAGGGTGATGAACATCGCAAAAACCAGCGGAATAAATATGAATGAAAGCAGCTTCAGCAGGTATATCACCAGCGGAATCACTATTATCAGCAACAGGGTGTTGGTGGTCTTAAGGTCTTTCATTATAGTGCGAAACAGTTACACAAATGTAATAATATTCCGCTTCTGAGTCAACCTCCTGTTTCTTCTGCCACTTTTAACATGATTACAAAGCCCCGTATGGCGCCATCATTATTTCCGTGCCGGCCCGCTACCTGGCTGCCGGACCCTTCACTCGCTTCGGCCTGGTCTGCTTCATCAGTTTCTGAACCTCCTTCGCGGTGAGAGCATAATCATACATGCGCATCGACGCCATAAAACCGGTGAAGTTCTCTCCGGTGTCTGAAGCCCCGAGAATAATCCTGGCCCTCTCAATGGCCGACGCCAGAGTCATTATCTGGTAATTGTCAGGCACCCCGTTGACATACACCTGCTGCAAAACCCCGTCAAAGGTCACCACTATGTGATGCCACTCATTCTCAGCCGGTACTCTCTTGTATCGCATGTCGAAATGCCCGTCGAGGTGTGCCATGGCACCGTAGTTGCCACTATTGTAGAACAGCGCATTGTACGAGGTCGCAAGTCTCCACTCCCTCCTGTCACACCACGACACCAGGCAGCCGCCTTCACGCCCTACCTTCGGATTCTTCACCCAGGTGGCAACGGTAAATGAACCATTCCATGCAAGCTGTGCAGGAACCGTAACTCCCTCAAGGGTCAGTGCTCCCTTCACAAACTCAATCGCCTTTATGCCTTCATCTTCGTCATAACCCACGCGCACTTCACCGCTCTTCACGAATGAACCACCGGCTGACCCGATGTTCGGAAGCGCCGTGAGCGGATCATCATACGATATCTTATTGAGGTCAAAACCCACCAGCAGCTTCCGTGAGCTTCTCACCGCCGGTGCCTCTGAAGAGGACTTGTTGACCAGATTCAGCGGAATATCGAAAAGAGTGCTGTAAACCTTCATATTCCATACAGCCGCATAAAGTCCTGATTTCTCAGTCGCCAATACGTTTAGCCTTATGTAACGTGCCATGACATCGTTTTCGTCAATCATCGGACTGCCTGAGGTGCGGTTCGCCGACCTGTCGGCATACATCTTCCAGTTTCTGCCGTCTGTCGAATGCTGAAGGGTATACTGGTAATAGTAGCTGGCAAATTCAAAATGGGTCATCACCCTCTTCACAGGCTTCACCGAGCCCAGATCAATCGTCAGTGCCTGTGGCAGACTGTTGTCCGATGCCTTCCACATTGTCGCGTTGTTCTCGTTGACGGCATAGGCAGGCAGGTACTGATAGTCATGATCAGGCGTCCTCAGATGGTAGTGTGAGGTTGCCGTGGCAGTGGCCATGTAGGCAATATTCTCGGGAACCTCGGCCTTTACGAAATGTTCGATACCACGGTGCGAAGGTATTACCTTCCTGATAGTACTGTCGTTTTCAAAAATCAGACTGTCAATGGCCGTCTGGCGGGCCATGCCTCCGCGTGTCATCGGATAGTCGTGGCGGTGATAGGCAATATAGTAATCGTCGCCGTTCTGGTAAACAGAGTGGTGCCCCGGACCGTGAACCGACTTGTCCTGATTCGTGCTCAGTATCGGATTGTTGGCACCGGGGGTGAAAGGCCCGTACGGGCTGTCTGAGTAGGAGTACCTCACGTTGTAGGTCTCATCATGGCATGATGCACTCGAGTACATCAGTATGTACTTACCGTTCCTCTTCAGCATGAAGGGCGCCTCAAAAGGTTCCGGCGTTTGCTCAAGGGGTATGTTCTCGCCTGTCAGCATCTTGTCCATCGTCTTGCTGTCAAGTTCACCAACAGCAAATCCGCCGTTATAGTGAACCCAGGTTCCCCAGTAACCGTATATCCTTCCATCGTCATCCCTGAAGAACTGGGCATCAAGCGACGGGAAACCCCTGCGCGGAAAATTCGTCGGTATTACCGGTGTGTCGTCTTCAAACAGCTTGGTCCATGGTCCATACGGATTGTCTGATACGTAGCCGTATATCTTGCAGCCTGCCTGGCAGTTGCCGAAGTAGAGATAGTACCTTCCGTCATCTCCGACCTGGATGTCGGGCGCCCAGAAGTTCCTCAGGTTAACCGATGCCAGCGACGGAATATCCATGGTATGGTTGTACCAGTTCCTGAAATCGCGGCTGTACCATACCGTCGGAGCCCCCGATGCAAGCATCTCATTGTCTGTAGTCGCATATATGTAGTAGATGTCTCCAAACTTCACCATAGTCGGGTCGGCAAACCAACCCGGCAGAAGCGGATTCATGGCTCCTGGCATATTCGCCCTGCCAATATCCTGGGCTTTGACTGCACTGAATGCCAGTAACAGCATCAGGCAAAGACTAACGACTCTTCTTCTCATCTCTCTGTGGTTGTTGTTTTTATAGTTTTCTTTTTCGTTGTTTTCTGAAATATGCCTGCCAGGTGAAATATTCCTGGCAAGTGAAATATTTCCGGCAGGGGAGGGGTTGTACCCCTTTCCCTTGCCTTCCTGCCTCTCTCTGAACATCTCTGGCTTTACGGCGGCAATCGTCTTGTCTGACCCTATTTCTTTATCATCTGGTCGTCTGGTGTGGTGCCGGTCAGCCTGAACCTGTATGGCCACGCCTCCTCCTGGGGTGCTCCTTCCTGCTGGCCTCTTCTTGCTGGAATCGGCCAGTGCTCGGTCGGGGCACCTACCACCACGAGCCACAGGTATTCAGTGTTCTTAGGTACCCTGAAAGAAGCCTTTCCTTTTGCATTGCGCAGTATGTCTCCGTAAACCCTGGTTCCGTCACTCTGGTAGGCTACAAAGCCGTAGCGCCATCCTGCCTTATCTGTGTTAACAGCATTGTAACCCTCGGTTCCGGCAATACCCTCGAACTGCAGCTTCACTTTGGTACCGGCCTTCGGAACCTGAAGCTTGATGCCGTTGTAGCCATAGTTCTGCGGACAGTTTTCGGGCGCAATGCGGTACCAGCCCTTACCCTCTGAAATCAGCGAGGTGAAATGCTGGTTGGCATGTGGCGCCGCCACCTCGCGGATGCGGGGGAGATCCCAGGTCATGAACCTGCGGCAGGCGTCAAACATCTCGTCGTTGAACTGCTCCTGGGTGAGCGAATACATTCGCTTATAGGTCATTACAGGATCCTCATCAGCCCTGGTGTCGCGGCTCAGATTCCCGTAATAGTCAATGCCGCGCTTGTAAGACCAGTACTCCAGTACATACGGCGAGTGATACATGTTGGTTGAATGCAGGAACGCAAAATGGGTCTTCTTCATGAAGTCAACCAGGTGGTAGTTCTCGAAAGTCATCCACTCGGGATAGACATTCTAGAGAAAGTACTGAGCAGCCATCTCCGATATGGCACCGCGTGGCCCGGTTCCCGCATCAAGACGCGAAATGAACTGGAACGAATGTACCATCTCATGGGCCATTACCGCATACGGACCCCTCCTGATCCTCGAAACCGGCGTCCAGAAAATGCCTACATCCTCCGCTCCGCCTCCGAAAGCCGTACCGCTGTCGCCGCCAATCACAAACACCAGCATTTTGTTCTTGTCATTCAGTGAATTACCCTTCTCTGTGAACATCATCACATCAACATAGTAGTTGAAAATACGCTCACATTCACTCAGAATGGTCTTCACGTCAAACCTCCTGTTCTCCTCAGGATCGGTCATCGGGTCATTGCCAAACTCCTTGTGCCAGAATATGGCTACGTTGGGAGACTCAATCATGCGGCTGAAGCTGAAGTCGCTCTCAGGGTCATTGAAGTCATTGCCCTCAGGAACACGATTTATCCTTGCAGGAAGCTTGATCACCTTCTCTGTGGCATGGTTTCCGCCTGATACGATACTTCTGTCTGCAGATATACCTGAAACTATTCTTGCAGCTCTGCCTGCAGCTCTGCCTGTGTCAATGCTTACATCCCTGCCTGCATCTCTGCCTGTGTCAATGCATGAATTTCTGCCTGTGTCAATGCTTGCATCCCTGCCTGCATCTCTGCCTGTGTCAATGCTTGCATCCCTGCCTGCATCTCTGCCTGTGTCAATGCATGAATTTCTGCC
>CAYUOS010000036.1:16495-25206 GCA_964446435.1 uncultured Rikenellaceae bacterium
CAATGCTTGCATCCCTGCCTGCATCTCTGCCTGTGTCAATGCATGAATTTCTGCCACTGTCAATGCTTGCATCCGGACACTGTGAGGCACCTCCGAGCCATAACGCCATAAGCGCCAGCAATAGTAAGACAGTTCTCTTCATATTATCTTTGGTTTGTTAATCGGTTTAATAATTGTAAAAATAACACTTATATTTCAAATAAAAAACCGGTACAGAACACTTTCCATACCGGTTTCCAGTCATTTAATATATTACCCCGTGCCCTGCGCCCTGGGCCCTTCGCTCTGAGCCCTGCGCCCCGTGCCCTTATTTTCCCAAACTCATCACTTTGTCCCAGGCCGCAACAAAGTCAGCGACAAACTTTTTCCTGGCGTCGTCACTGCCGTAAACCTCGGCCAGAGCCCTCAGCTCTGAATTCGAACCGAATATCAGGTCGGCACGCGTAGCCGTCCACTTTACCTTACCCGTCTTGCGGTCGCGACCCTCGAATTTATCTCCTGACTCATCCACCGGCTTCCATTCAGTGCCGATATCAAGAAGATTGGCGAAGAAATCATTGGTAAGCATACCCGGGCTACCGGTGAACACTCCATGGCTGCTGCCATCCCAGTTGGTGTTCAGAACACGCATTCCTCCCGCCAGCACAGTCATCTCGGGTGCTGTGAGCTTCAACAGCTGTGCCTTGTCAACCAACAGGTCGCCTGTCGCCTTCGCAAGTCCTGGCTTAACATAGTTGCGGAAGCCGTCGGCTAACGGTTCCAGAACCTTGAACGACTCAACGTCTGTCTGCTCAAGCAGAGCATCCATGCGGCCCGGTGTAAAGGGTACCTTCACCTTGACACCTGCATCGGCAGCTGCTTTCTCAATGGCTGCGCAGCCTGCAAGAACGATAAGATCAGCCATTGAAACCTTCTTGTCTCCCTTCTGCGACTTGTTAAACTCCTTCTGAATCTCCTCAAGTTTCCCAAGTACCTTTTTCAACTGGGCCGGATTGTTCACCTGCCAGTCTTTCTGGGGTGCAAACCTTATACGGGCACCGTTGGCCCCGCCGCGCTTGTCGGAACCGCGGAATGTGGAAGCAGAGGCCCAGGCCGTCGAAACAAGCTGTGAAACAGATAATCCGGACTTAAGTACCTTCTCCTTAAGGGCGTCAATGTCTTTAGCATCAACGAGTTTATGGTTCACCGCAGGTATCGGATCCTGCCATATCAGCTCCTCGGCAGGTACCTCCGGACCGAGATAGCGTGACCTCGGACCCATGTCCCTGTGCGTAAGCTTAAACCATGCGCGGGCAAAGGCGTCGGCAAACTCCAGCGGATGCTCAAGAAAACGCCTCGATATCTTCTCGTAGGCAGGATCGAACCTTAACGACAGGTCGGTGGTTAGCATTGTGGGATAATGCTTCTTCGACGGATCATGTGCGTCTGGTATCACCTTGTCGGCATTCTTCGCTATCCACTGGTAGGCTCCGGCCGGACTCTTCGTCAGTTCCCACTCATACCTGAAGAGATTATCGAAGAAGTAATAGCTCCACTTGGCCGGAGTCTGCGTCCATGTTACTTCAATACCGCTGGTGATGGTGTCGCCTCCCTTGCCTGTGCCAAAACTGCTCTTCCACCCCAGTCCCTGCTCTTCAATGCCCGCTGCCTCAGGCTCTGGTCCGAGATGTGAGGCCAGACCTGCTCCATGACACTTGCCGAAGGTGTGACCCCCTGCTATCAGGGCTACCGTCTCTTCATCATCCATGGCCATGCGGGCAAAAGTGTCTCGTATATCCTTTGCGGCTGCAACAGGGTCAGGCTTGCCGTTGGGTCCTTCAGGGTTCACATAGATAAGTCCCATCTGTATCGCTGCCAGCGGATTATCCGTTTCGCTCAGGTCAAGCTTGCGCTCATCATTGTCGAGCCACTTTGTCTCTGAACCCCAGTATACATCCTCCTCCGGCTCCCATACATCTTCACGGCCCCCCGCAAAACCAAAGGTCTTGAAGCCCATCGATTCAAGCGCAACATTGCCAGCCAGAATCATCAGGTCGGCCCACGAAATCTTACTGCCATACTTCTGCTTTATGGGCCACAGGAGCCTCCTGGCCTTGTCGAGGTTCACATTATCGGGCCAGCTGTTAAGCGGAGCAAACCTCTGCTGACCTGTACCGCCACCCCCACGGCCGTCGCCAATCCGGTAGGTGCCTGCACTGTGCCATGCCATGCGTATGAACAGCGGACCGTAATGACCGAAATCGGCCGGCCACCAATCCTGCGAGTCTGTCATAAGCTTGTGAAGATCCTTCTTCAATGCCTTGTAGTCGAGACTCCTGAACTCCTTCGCATAGTCAAACTCCTCACCCATAGGATTGGTTAGCGGGCTGTTCTGTCGCAGTATGTTAAGCTTAAGCTGGTTGGGCCACCAGTCGCGGTTCTTGGTCCCACCGGCAGCGGAATGATGCCGGCTTACAGCCCCGGTTACGGGACATTTACCTTTTGCTTCCTTCTTCTTTTCCATAATATATTTGATTTATAATATAATGCCAAGCCTTAAATATATGAAAAAGAGTTCATATTCAGACATGATGGTTACATCAATATCCGATATTAACCACCTTGCCGGTAGATCGTCCGGAATCGTTAATTGACAGCTTAGACGTGGGCAATAGCCTCTGCCTCGATAAGGCAACCGTAGTGCAGCTTTCCCGATGGTACTACACACCTGGCAGGCTTGTGTTCCCCGAAAAACCTGGAGTAAACCTCGTTTACCCTGTCCCATAGCTCTACGTCGGGTATGTAGATACGTATATGGATAACCTTCTCTTTTGAGCTTCCTGAAGCCCTGAGTATCTGGTCAATCTTTTCAAGTACCATAAGGGTTTGGGATTCAATACCTTCTGGTATCGCCCGGGTCTTGCTGTCAACAGGCACCTGTCCGGAAATATATAATACTCCGTTGTGCTCAATGCAGGGGGAATAGTGTCCGACCGGGACAGGAATGGAGGGGTCTTTGATGATCTTCATCTTTTTGGGTTTTGTTGTTGAGGTGATTCTGGTAATGCTTTTGAACGGGTTTAACTTCATTTGAGATGCTGACAGAGGCAAAGAACAGGAGCCGTTATTGACGACCCCTGTTCATATGCTTGTCAGTTTTATTTAAATCTCTTTTGACGACTAAGATACTATTTTAGCGTTACATCGAGATATACCGAGTGACGGCCGTAGGTATCAAAGAATGGCTTGAATACAACTCCGTCAATGTTAAACTCAAGGGTGCCCGGATTACCTTTTATCGATTTGCTGATATCATCTGCGTCAAGTGTCACCTTGCGCCACTCTGTCATCGGCTCAGACTCCTGCGCTGCAAGAAGTACAGGCCCCCAGAAAAGGCTGGCAATATTCTGCTGATCCATTACCGGTTCCAGATAAAACTTGAACGGCATGTGCAACTCAACGGTGTCTCCGTCTTTCCACCTGCGCTTCAGGGTAAGGTAGGTTCCGGGAACAGCTTTTACCTTTTTGCTCTTGCCATTGATCTTTACAAAGAACCCTTCGGTCGCCCAGTGCGGAACTCGTACGTTAATGTCAAACTTGCCCTTGCCGTTTATGGTCAGTAATGTGCGGTCTTCTTTCGGGTAAGATGTTGTCTGAGAGATCGATACGTTCCTTTCAGTCCACTTCAGAATTGATGGAACATAGAGGTTTACATACAAAGCCTTGTTGTCTGCTCTCCTGAAATAGATCGTGTTCTGTAGCTTGGTGTTGCTCTCAAGGGCCGTGCCGTTGCAGCAGGTAAAGCCCGTCATATTGGGATTGCCGAACCCTTTTATCGAACCTGGCCTGAGCGGTACGTGATAGGTGTTCCCGGCGTTGTTCTCGGCAACCGAAGCAAGAATGTGGTTGTAAAGCCCGCGCTCATAGTAATCCATCAGGGCTGCACTCTGGTTGAAGAGGAAAAGATCCCTGGTAAGCTTCAGCATGTTATAGGTAGCACAGGTCTCGTTCTGACCACCGGCTGCGAAGCCGTTCTCATACAGCGTCGCCGGCTCTGCGGTAAAGCACTCTGCATTGTTCGGATTGCGTGCTCCTGCAACGCCTCCGATACTGTACATGTAGTCATTGGTGGCCATGTACCAGAAGTTGTCAGCTATATTGAAGTATTCCGCAGCATATGAGTCACGATATACTTCTAGGGCACCAACCACCTGGGGTATGTGCTGGTTGGAATGAAGCGAACGGAACATGTCAACATTCTTTGCTAGTCCGTGTGAATGATCAGCATCTCCAAAGAACATCCTTATGTTGTCAAATAGCTTTGCAGTTTCAAGATAGCTCGCCTCACCGGTTAAGCGGTAGAGCCTCGACATTGCGTCGTTCATGCCTCCATACTCTCCTGCAATATACCTGTTCCACATGCTTATAAGAGTCTCCTTCGGCAACTGACTCAGGCGGGCATGTACCCAGGTGCCCATACCCTTTACAACCTCAAGGGCCTTCTGATTGCCGCTGATCTCATATATATCCATCAGGCCGGCCATAATCTTGTGAAGGGTATAGTAAGGCGCCCATACCTGTGCATTGGAACCCCCGTAGGTCGCCCCTTTCTCAAGCATGATAAACTGATCGGGCGGATAGGCGCTAATGAAACCTTTTCCCCAGTTCCAGTAGTCGGTACGGATACCCTCAACTGTCAGGTCTGAATCATACTCTGTCTTTCCCTGCGCCGGAGGTACCAGCCTCGGGTCTGACACGGAAGCCCCGCCCGCTGCCTTAGGCTTGCCTGACAATTGGGACAACTCATACAATACATTAACCATATATTCCATCTTGGCAGCAAAATTGGCCTGGAGCGACTGATCGTAACCCGTGCTGGCATAGGCCTGGGCGATTGCTGTCAGATAATGACCCGTGGCATGACCGCGCAGCTTGGTCTGCTGACTGTCCCAGCCTCCGAGTGGTCTGGCTCCCTCCGGTTGATTCTGCCCGAAGGCATTGCGGAACATATAGAGGAACATGTCTGGACTGGTATTGGCCAGACCGGTAATGAATTTGTCACGGTTCTCGATGAATCTGGTGTCGTGGTTGTGGGCATCGGGCGTAAGAATTACCCTGTCAAGACCAAATGACTCCAGGGTGCGGCTCGGAGTGGAACGCACCTTGTCTGCCCTTACCGTTACTATCGCCTTTGGCTGCAGGTTAGTGCCTGAAACCCTGCCGGTAACAATGTAGGTGCCGGGCCTGAGAACCTGGCTGTTATCCTCGGGAGCCGGCCAGATAACCCTTACATCGGGTCCTTTGCGATTATTGCTGTAAACGCCCTTGACATATCTTGGAAGTCTTGGCAGATGACCAACTACTGTCTCAACATTTATATCAGGTACACTGGTAAGAAACTGTGTGTACAACTGTGGAGTGTTATCGGGAAAAACAGGAAGATTGCGGTCTTGCTCAGGCCTCCGCCTCGTAGCCTCTTCCCTCCTTAGTGCATTATTGCGAATAGTGGCTATCTGAGTCTCACTTAACGGAATCCTGTAAATGCGGAAATCGTGAATCTTTGCATCAAGGTAAAGGTTGTCCTGTTCCATCGATCGTCCGATATAGAGCTTGTTGTTCTCCTCCTTGTCATTATCAAAAAGCTGCTTCAGGTCTACCACTACATTCCCTGCATCGCCGGCCTTAACTCCATTGATGTAGGAGGTCATGCTCCTGGCCGGAAAATTAATGACGATGGCAACGTGGTTCCACCTGTTTAAAGCCAGTGCCGGTGAACTTGCTGTATAACTTGCCGGACCGTTAATAAGCTGGGCATGGAAGCCCTCTTTTTCCTTGGTTCCTGTAGGAGCTGCGAAGATCCGCGACCTGTCGTTCTTACCGAAATCGAAGAACTTCTGACCGGCTTTTGACGATCGCAGAAATATCCACCCGGTGATCGTCAGCGACTCTTCTCCGGTTACCGCTTCACCCGGGATAGTAATAAATGCCTCCTTGTTGCCAGGCAATGAGAGCACACTCCCAAACAGCGAATCGGCAACAAAGCCGAAATCGGTACCCCTGATGGTGGCATGAAGATTATTGCGCGACCAGTCATTGGCATTCTCCCTGAACAGGTAGCGGGCTACCATTCCCGTTTCACCTATTCCGTCAAGTATCTGATCGCCTCCCTGGGCAACTGCCGGGTTTGTACCAAAGGTGCAGAATCCGACTAATAATACAACGAATAACTTCAATGTTTTCATATATAGCTTATTATGGTTATTTATAAGTGTATAAAGTACAATTAATTCCCCGTGACGAAAATAGTAAATTAATTGATAAGTACAATAGTGCTCCCAATTAATATTTAATCTAAGACCGATTGTTTCGGCATTTTTCCTGCCAATGGGTATTCCCATGAAGATCGTTTTGCCTTTCAAATTCTGGGCATTTCACGGTAGTTGGATTAGCTTCCAGTTACCATGTATACCCCGGTAGTTGGTTTTAGCTTGCAACCACCGGGCATTACTCGGTAGTTGGTTTAGCTTTCAGTTAACCCTGTATTCCCCGGTAGTTGGTTTTAGCTTGCAGCCACCGGGCATTACCCGGAAGTTGGTCTAGCTTCCAGTTACCATGTATACCCCGGTAGTTGGTTTTAGCTTGCAGCCACCGGGCATTACCCTGAAGTTGGTCTAGCTATCACCGCCGGAAATTCCTTTCTTCGTCAATACTCAGGGTATTGTCTTTAATTTTATCTTGTTAATGCTTTTCTGATGAGTTTTATGAATTGTCTCGCCATGTATTTTACCAGATTAAGGGTGGCTGAAACAGCTATCGTTAGATCTTTTTTCTTTACTGCTTTAATATACTGACTTACTGTAATATATATCTGACTCGATTTTTTATACTCCCGATCCACAGGCAATAAGGTCGTTATATCATTGATTAGTGTTACTGAGTTCCCTATCTCAGGGTAGCAGTGAGCATCACTCCCGGCTATTATCGCAATATTGTTATCCATTGCCAGTTTAATGGCTTCCTGATTGACGTCGAAATTCAGCCGCGAATTGTACCCCTCTATGAAATCAATCTTTGATAAATCAATCTTTGTTAAATCATGGCCTTTATAGGGATGATTCAAAATAACCTTTCCATTTTGAGATCTTATCTCTTTAATTACATCTTCAAAGTTTCTTGACTCTATCTCTTTGGTAAGAAAAATTCCTGTAATATCTCCCGCATCAGTTGCTATCTCAGCACCAACAATCACATGGAAATTCTTGTCACGATTCAACCTCTGGGTTTCAATGCCACCCTTAATTGTATTGTGATCACATACAACAATGCCATCTAAACCTCGTCTCCTTGCTACCCGAAGAATCTTGGCAGGCCTCATCAGACTGTCATAGGAATGGTATGTGTGTATGTGAAAGTCTATCTTCATTTGAACCATTTCTTATAATAATGAACCGGGATATACATCGTTTGAAAGATATTGGGCAATATATCTCGCAACCAGATATCATTCTTTGAAAGTACTAAATCCCTGACGAAGAAAAACATTCGCCATGGGCGTTCTAACAGGTAGAACAAATCTCCATTCAAAATCCATTGAAACCGCTTCTGCTTGTAAGTCCATTCTTCAATGCTGATCCCTAAAGCATCATCTATCATCAGCTGGGGAAAGTTGGCTCCGCAAACCAATGCTAAATCCAACGACCCCCAGAACTTGGCATTTATCTCCATCAGGTTGTAAATACCGTTAGAATTGTCTTTCTTGAATTCAACCATCGCAATGCCTTCCCAATTCAATGAGTCAAGGATTTTCTTCCCGTCTTTTAATATCTGCTCGTTATAAAAAGCCTCGGCAACTACACTTGCTCCACCAGATGGAGGGTATTCCCTTATCCTTTTATGCATGAAATAGTTCTGACATACACCATTCTTGTAGTAAACAAAAAGACCAGCCCCTTCTCCCGTGATATATCTTTGAACAATGGGTAAGCTGCCTCCAAAATCATAGCCTGCACACATCTTCTTATACTTACTCTTCAATTCTTCTCTCGAATGTGCATATTCTACAATGTTCTTACCGAGTTCAATAGGTGACTTAATCACACAAGGGTAGTCGATTTTTATGTTCTCAATTTCATCAATATGGTCAAATTCGTATATCTGCGGATAAGGTATTCCAATTTCGTTTGCCAGCTTATAAGTCTTTGTCTTGTTCGATGCCAAATCTATGTCTTCCGGGGCTGCTATTGTTAAATGGGTATATTTAAGAATCGTGTCTCTGCTTCTGGAACATAATTGAAAGCTGATAAACGATACAGGTATAATTACCAGATAATGATTCTGTTCTAGAATTTTGACAATATCAGCAATGAATTCGTTCGGCTCTTCTTTAGGATTACGTATAATGTGTCTCTGAGTTATATATTTTGAATAATAACAGACCGAAGCCCTGCTGTAAAATACTACATCAATCGTGTATTTATTTGTTCTGCCCAGATGCCTGACAATCGCCAGAGTGTTCTTGTGGCCCCCATCCAATACCAATATCCTGTGCCTTTCAGCCTGTAATTCTCTCATAAATGCTCTTGCCATCCGTTAGTAGTCCTCTTCTCTTATGGCTGTAATCTAACATTTCAATATATACCTCTTTCCATCCTGAATATTTATAGTCTGAGAAATATGTATTGTGCCAGAGTAATGTGAACACTCCTCTGAATCTTTCAGTTTCATCAATTAAA
>CAYUOS010000037.1:0-24609 GCA_964446435.1 uncultured Rikenellaceae bacterium
ACAGTACCCTCCCAGCCTTTCCGATGAAATCAGGTACCCTGTATTACCTGTGTCATCCATTTACCTACAAAAGTATCAGCAATCATCCTACAGAAGAATAACTGGGGCTTGCCCATCTTCGCTGTAGCAAAAACTGTTTAATCACTTTAAATCAATCCCGCAATGAAAAAGTATGCAATGATCCTGACCCTCCTGACGTTCACCATAACATCAGGAACTACTGTTTCAGGTCAAACACCTGATGACCACGACAAACTTCTGAGAATCTCCCTTGAGGTAACGGAAATGATTTCCGAAAACCACAAGGACCATTCAGGCAAAGCAATCCTTGCAATTGTCGACAATGGGAAAATAAGTAAATCAACCCGGTTAACATGGTTTGAAACCGGCATATTCTTTGCCACACCAGCAGAGATAAAAAGCAGAGGCCTGACCTCCTGGGTTGAGTTTACCGCATTCGACATCACAAGTGACTCAGCCATGGTAACACTGCTATACCATGTGGAAAGCAGTGCAACGAAAAAGATTGAGCTGAAATTCTCAAAATCAGATACCGAATGGCTTATTACAGCCAGCAATATCGTCTTCATGTAATATCGCATGTAATAAATAAAAGAAAGATGAAAAAATTCTCCACATATAAAGTGCTGCCGGAAAGAATTAAAGCTTTCGCGGTGGCTACGTTGATAGCCCTTACAGGCTTCACAGCTTTTTCTCAGACACCAGTTCCGGGCAACTTCACAAATTTCACCTATATGGAAAGAACCTCCCCGGTATTGCTAGCCCCTACCCTGACTCTGACAGGCGGCGCTTCCTATACTGACGGTTTTATTCGGTTCGGGATTCCCTCTTCGGGAGGAAGCGAGACCCTTGCTCTTACAAGTGCTGCCAATCCAACTGCAGCAGGCGCAATATCAATTGACGGCATCAGCGTCTACCTTGGCCAGGGCGGAGGTAACAGAGTAAGAATCGGAGAGATAGATGCAACTGAAAATGGACAGAACGGCAATCCGCTCAAAATCAACATAACCTTTGTCAGATCTTTCCCAAACGCCAGTTTTGAGGACGGAATCAGTGGATGGACAGTATACAATCAGCTATACAGCAGACAGAACGAACTGAATGGTATGGAGATACCCATAAGACCCGGTGAGAGCGACTGTTCTTTCACCCACGGTAAAATAAGGATAGCCACCAATCCCACAGGTACGCAGTTCCAGGTAAGCCAGACAACTGATCAGAATCCCACCGATGGGATATACTGCATAAGACTCTATAACTACGGAATCGTACCATCTGCATATGGTGCCAACTGCCGTGAGGCTGCATATTCCATTTTTGGTCCTACGATTATCAGTAACTCATTCAACGCATACAACGGTGATATCTTCAGTGTCGACTGGAAAGCCGCCGCCGGCGGCGACTGGTATGATGTGCTCGGTTACCTGCTTGGCTATGGGCCGGATAAAACATGGGGAACAGCAGACGATACACGCACCCTTATGTTTGCACAGAGGGGCTCCTTCAGCCCCTGGCAAACATCAAGCATAACCATCCCTTCAGATGGTGAGTACATGTTTGAATTTGTAAGCGGATCATATGACAGAACAGGGGGTACGGTACTCGGAGCTACTCTCTACGTCGACAACCTCAGACTTGTCAGTGGTGCAATGGTAGGCGTCGATGACGCTACAATGCAGGCAATAGCCCGGCAGGTAACATACTACAACTCAACCTGTGAACCACCGGCAAACCAGACAATAAACATTCACGCCCGCAATACCGCCGGAAACACTGGAAGCGTATCGGCATCAGTAAATATCACCCCGGTGAATTGCCCTCCCAATGTAGACGCCATCTCACTTAACCCTGTATTCATCGAAAACAGCCTGGCTGTATCCCTCTTTTCAGATGTGGTGGTGACCAATATCGAAACCGGACAATCGGTTACCGGATTACATTTTACAGTAGCAGGAGTAAAAGACGGCAGCAGCGAAGTGCTAACCATAGACGGAACACAGGTTCCTGTGATTAACGGCAGTACCGGATCAACATCGGGTAACGGAATTGACTATTCAGTTTTACTGTCAGGTGAAACGGCGACAATCATTCTTTCAAAGCCTGCAGGTATAAGCGCAGAAGCACTGAAGAATCTTTTAGAGCAGTTAACATACACAAACATAAGCGGAAGCCCTGCAGCAGCTGTCAGAACCGTCTCCCTAACCTATGTACGTGACAACGGGGGAACCGAAAACGGTGGCAGCGATGAAAGAATTATCAGCATTAATTCTTCTGTAAACGTCAAGCCAGCAACCAACATCTCACTATTCGCAGGCAACAATCAGACAGCCGAAGCCGGAAGCACGCTGTCTGACTTCATTGTACTTGTTACAACCTCCGATGGTATTCCGGTTAGTGGCAGAGAGCTGTCGTTTGCGATAGTCTCAGCTCCATCTGAAACAACAGACCATTCAATATCAGCATCTTCAGGCTCAACAGATTCCGAAGGCAAAAGCGCAACAAGACTTACCCTCGGAACCAAAGCAGGATTGTATACCATTACCGCCGAATCAGCCGGACTCACCGGCTCGCCAGTCAGCTTCACGGCAACGGCCATGCCAGCCGCTATAGACCCCGTTGTGTCAGAGGTTAGCATCGATGGCATGGAGTTTAAAGCCGGACAGCATGTCACGGTAATAGTTACGCCTAAAGACCAATATGGAAATTACGCCGGACCCGGAAAAACAGTGACAGTGTTGCTCGACGGAGCAGCTTCAGATGCAGACGGTCCGGTATCTGTCAGCGATAACGGCGATGGATCATATACCGCTGCTGTAAGGCTTTCTCTCACATCAGCAGCCAATGTATTAACAGTAACGGCTGATGGCGTCAACCTTTCCGATTCATTCGACCTTACGGTCACCCCCGGAGACGCACATGAAATTATTGTAACAGGGATGGTTGCACACACCTATGGCGATCTCCAGAATTTATCACTAACAGTACTGGACCAGTACCAGAACCTGAAAACTGATTATACAGGCACGGTCGAATTCAGTTCAGACGATAGCGGCGCCATTCTGCCCTCACCATTTACATTTACATTATCAGATGGCGGTACCAAAACCATCACAGGTGAAGTCAGGTACAGCAGGGCCGGAACTTTCAACCTGGTTGCCACCGATGCTGAGTTTGATGCAGTAAAAGGAAGCCAGAACGATATTATCGTCAGCAAGCGGATGTTGCAAGCCATAGCCGCCAACCAGACAAAAAGTTATGGCTCCTCCAATCCCGAACTAATTATTACTTACAGCGGATTCATAAACTCTGAAGATGAGGAGATTCTGAACACCAAACCTCTGGCCTCAACTACAATTAATGCCTCAACCCCTGCAGGAACATATACCGGTGCTATAACCGTTACCGGAGGCGTTGACAGCAGGTATGACTTCACCTATACTGCAGGTGACTTTGAGGTTGTAAAAGCTATACTTACAGTAACTGCCAATCCGGTTACCAGAGTATATGGAGAACCCAACCCGACGCTTTCATACAACATAACGGGATTCGTGGCCGGCGAAACTGCAGCCGTGCTCATCTCAGAGCCTGAGATTGTAACTGCTGTGTCAACAACCTCTGATGCAGGAACCTACGAAGGTGCCATTACAATAGCAGGTGGTAATGCTGAAAACTACGACTTCACCTATATCGCCGCCGATTACGAAATAATAAAGGCAGCACTAACAGTTACGGCAGATAACAAAACCAAGGTTTATGGGTCTGAGAATCCCGAACTGACATTTACATACAGCGGATTCATCTCTGATGAAGACAGTTCAGTTCTTGACACAGAACCTTCAGTATCTACCATGGTCAATGCAGCAACTCCCGCTGGAGAGTACAAAGATGCCATCGGTTTCATCAACGGTTTTGATAACAACTATGAGTTTTTCTATACACCTGCCGACTTCGAAGTCACAAGGGCAATGCTTACTGTCACAGCTGTAGATATATCCAGGCCTTATGGATCGGAAAACCCGGAATTAACATTGGTCTACAGTGGATTTGTACCAGGAGAGGATGAGAATGTACTGGAAACAGTACCTGTTGCCTCAACGGCAATAAACCACTATGCTGATGCAGGCAGTTATAGCGGGGTAATCACTGTCTCAGGTGGATCGGACAACAACTACGAGTTCACCTATGTAGCCGGTTCATTAGAGATAACAAAGACCCTGCTGACCATCACTGCAGACCCCAAAACGAAAGTCTACGGTTCAGAAAACCCTGGACTTACATTCTCCTACACCGGCTTTGCAGATTGGGATAACGAAAGTGTGATGGTATCAGTTCCTATAGCGGAAACGACAGTAACAACCTCGACCGCCGCAGGTACTTATAATGCAGCCATAACCCTTTCCGGCGGAGAAGCCTTGAACTATGACATTACTTATGTTGCTGCCGGTTTCGAAGTTACCAGGGCTACCCTGACCGTAATACCTGACAATAAGCAGAAAGTGTATGGAACGCAGAACCCGGAACTTTCATGTGTGATTACAGGTTTTGTACTGGGCGAAACCTCAACGGTAATAGAGACAATGCCTGTGATCTACACTGTGGCCGACCAGTTTTCTGATGCCGGTACATACACAATCACAGTCTCGGGCGGGGCTTCTGCCAACTATATGTTCAACTACCAGACAGGAACACTTACCATCATCAGGGCAGATCAATCAATCGTATTTCCTGACCTTCCTTCGGGACTAAGAATAACTGAGGAGCATCAGCTCAATGCTGTTGCCACAAGTGGTCTTCAGGTTGTTTATGAGCTCCTTACACCAGAAACAGGCTCTCTGTCGGGTAATTATATTACTGTCTCCAGAGAAGGAACCCTTACGGTTAGGGCATCCCAACCCGGGAACCATAACTGGAATCCTGCCACTGCTGTCGTCAGGAGTGCTGCAACCCTTCCAACCTTCGATAATATCAGCTCTCTTTTCACACCGAACAATGACGGCATGAACGACTTCTGGTATATACCGGGCCTTTATGAGATGGGCCAGGTGCACGTTAAGGTTTATAACAGGTTTGGAAAGCTGGTTTATGAGTCAGCCGCATACAACAACGACTGGGATGGTACATGGAATGGCAAGCCTCTGCCTTCGGCATCGTATTATTATATCATAAACTCCCCGGTTCGAGGAATAATCAAAGGTACTGTCAACATAGTCAGATAGTTCCAATAATCAGGTAAAAAAGAAAACAATGAAAAAACTTATATACATAGTGATCCTTTCTGCACTACCTTTCACGGCAGGAGCACAGCAATTTCCCTTCCTTGAAGGCTACAGGCAGAATCCCTTCAGTCTCTCTCCGGCATATGCAGGAATTTATAATGCTGGCTATCTATTCTCCGACTACCGTACCGACTGGACCGGTATTGAAGGGGGACCGGTTACCTGCCAGCTCAGCTATAGCACCTTCCTGCATGACAGGATGGGAATAGGAGGAAAATTCCTGTTCGATAAAAGCGATATTTTCAGGCAGACACTGATTATGGGAACCTACTCCTACCAGGTTGAGATATTCGCCGGTCACCTGGTTAACATGGCCATTTCGGCAGGTTTCTACAGGAACTCCATAGATCTTGCAAAATACTTCAATGATCCCGGATATGTCAACGATGATGTGCTTATCTCGGGCCTTGAGAGGTCAAAACTCAAGTTTGTATCTGATATAAGCGCGCTCTACAGGTTTGACAGACTTGAAACAGGAGTACTGGTCTCAAATCTGATGTTCGGAACGGCAAAATATAATAATGAGGAGATTTCCTATAAACCAATGAGCAACTATCTGGTACATGCATCGTACCGATTCAGACTAAATGATTTATGGGAGATAAAGCCGGTGTTACTTGTCAGGGGGGGGCAGAAAGCTCCGTCATACCTCGAGATTGCCCCACAGGCAAAGTACACGGAAAAGTTCTGGGGTTCACTCATGTTCAGAACAGGTGGGGTCTGGGGTCTGGGCCTGGGAGCAGAAGTAATAGACGGATTGCTGTTGAGTTATTCCTACAATCTCAGCTCAGGGGTAGCCCTTAATACATTCGGTAGTCACCAGATAGGTCTGGGTGTAAGACTCAGAGATTTACCCCGGCTCGTTTTCTAGGTTAAGAGGAGACATCAGACCAACTTACTGATGCAAAGGGGAGAGGCAGGAGCGCGGGAGAGCCTCTTCCCTCTCCTTTTTTATTGTAATCTGGCAGATACGTAATAGCCCTAAAACTTCAGTCACTATCTGAAAGAATTTTCCATATTAAAAATTCAACCTTCTGACTATGGTTCTTCGGCTAAATCACAGGTAGAGTAAACCTAAAAACAGAAACGTCTTCCGCTGCCTTTAACCCGGCCTGCAGCTCCTCGGAACTCAGGATTCCATTGGTGCCTGAGGAGGATATGATAACATCGCCGTCTAAACCGGTTATCAGTATCTCATAATAGTTATGCTCATTAGCTATATTGGTTAGTAACCCGACAGTGTAATCATCAGTTTCAATCCCCCGCAGATCTTCCGCCGTATGAAAGGCCTGATCAGATAGGTTGCCCGAAATAATCCTAAGATCCGATAACTCATCATCGAACCAGGTCTTAATCTGTCTCACCTTTAGTGATGCAATTGCCTCAAGTGAAATCCGGTTCTGGTCCTTTACTTTTGCAGCGACAAAGCTATAGAACCAAAAACCACTTGCTGTGATAATTACACCAAGGATTATGGTTGTAATATATACCTGCCTCTGGCTGGAAACCATTATTTTCAGTTTCCCTCTATTAAGTAAATCTGATAGCTTCATTCCTCTGCTCTAATATAAATATTGTGAATATACAAAAACGCAACTATGTATACAACACCTTCACAATAACCTTATCAAATCCACAAAGCACCTAATATTTAAGTATTTAAATTGCAAATGATCGTTCTGTTACCTGAACCAGCCTAATAATGCTCAACGCTGGGAATTATTACCATTTAGACGGAACGAAAATACAAGGTAACATCTTGGTATTGAAGGTAAAACTATCCTGGCACTTTTAGGATTTGACGGAATTCTGATGATATGCCTGCTTATGCAAGAGATTTGCCTCCTTTCTTAAAAGTCAGTGATTCATCACATAGAACCGGCATATTGAAACAGAAACCACCCTCCTCCCTGACCTGTAGAATGGCTTGAAGAATATGACATATTCTTATTACTTTGTATATTTACATCTTGATTATGATCTGTATCACAGAATTGATTCCTGTTTGTAAACAAGGCCTTGAAAAACCAGAAAAGGACTATACAATAACTGGCAGTAAGGTATGAAACGAAAAAAGACCAGTATGGTAATCCGTGATATTTCAGACAGTGCCAGCCTGATCAGGGAACTTCGGGAAAGTGAGGAGAGGTACAGAAATATGTTTCTTAACAATCCACAGCCAATGTGGATTTTTGATTTGGAAACACTATCGTTTCTTGAGGTAAATAATGCAGCTATAAAACATTATGGTTATTCCAGAGATGAATTTCTCTCTATGACTGTTAAGGATATTCGCCCTGCTGAAGATATCCATGCGTTCCGGAAATTTCTTAGATCCAGCAGAGAGGAACTTGTCCAGGCAGGCGAATGGCGTCATCAGAAAAAGAACAAGGAGATTATTAATGTTGAGATTGTTTCCCACGCAATTACATATAACGGCCGGAAAGCAAGGCATGTCTTGATCCTTGATGTAACCATGAAGCGACAGGCAGAGAAAAGACTTATCGATAAGGATGTCGAGTTCAGGAAACTCTCCGCAAACTTTCAGGATATGATCTTTCAGTTTACGCGTGAACCTGATGGAAAATATTCTGTACCCATTGCTTCCGATGGAATAAGAAATGTATTTGGCGTCAATCCTGAGGAGGTTAAATATGACTTCTCTCCTATTGCCAGGGCAATACATCCTGATGATTTACAGCGGGTAATAGCATGTATTGAGAAATCGGCCAGGGAGATGTCTTTCTTTTCATGTGAATTCAGGGTTCTTATACCCGGGAGGCCCGTTCAATGGATCTTTGCAAGATCAACACCCGAAAGGTTGGCTGATGGCAGCATTACCTGGTATGGCTTCAACGCTAACATAACCTATCTTAAAGAGATTGAAGAAGCCCTCAGACAGAGCGAGGAAAAATTCAGGAGGATGTATGAGGATGGTCCTTCTGGTATAGTGCTGGTTGACAAGTCAATGAGATATATTATGGCCAACAGTGCCTTTTGCAGGCTGGTTGGTTACAATTGTGAAGAGATAAAGGGATTCACCTTTCTGGATATTACCCACCCTGATGACAGAGCAAGGGGTGTGATAAATTTTCGTGGTATGATTGGTGGTATGATTGGGCAATATAAGTATGAAAAGAGATACATCAGAAAAGACAGAACAGAGATTTGGGTTTCAATTACCATTACTGCAATAAATAGCAATGATGGTAAATTCCTTTACAGCCTTGGTATAGTAGAGGACATCAACGAAAGGAAGAAGGCGGAAGAGAAGATTAATCTACTGAATACCAGGCTCCGGCTGCTTGTTGACGCAACCAGGTCAATAGCCAAAACCTATAGTATGGACAGCATTATGCATACTGTACATACAACAGCGCGTAACATAATGAATGCTGAAGGATCATCATTCATTCTCAGAGAGGGAGAATATTGCCATTACGCTGATGAAAATGCAGTAACTCCCCTTTTCAAGGGTAAAACATATCCACTAGCTGATTGTATAAGCGGCTGGGCTATTAAAAACAAGCAACTGGTTGCAATAAAAGACATATATTCCGACGAAAGAATACCAACAGACCTTTACAGAGAGACTTTCGTAAAAAGCCTTGCCATCGCGCCCATCAGACAAAATGACCCTCTGGGCGCTATCGGCGTTTACTGGGATAGGTGTTATGAACCCTCACCTGAAGAGCTCCAGCTGCTTCAGACACTCGCAGATGCAACCGCCAAGGCTGTGGAGAATATTCATCTTATTGAAGGTCTTGAGCAAAGGATAAACGACCGAACCTCTGAACTCCAGACACTGTACAAGGAGATGGAGGCATTTTCATATTCTGTATCACATGACCTCAGAGCACCCCTTAGGCATATTAGCGGATTTGCAGAGATAATGGTAAAACAATTCTCTGAACAATTGCCCGAAAGTGGAAGAGGCCATCTTAATACTATTATCACAGCTGCCAATAAAATGGGTGTCCTTATTGACGATCTGCTGAAACTTTCACGCACAGGCAGTATTGAACTTAAGAAGAGTTTTCATAAGATGGAGCAGATCGTAAAGGACGGTCTTAACCAGATAATCCCAATAGCAGGTCAGCGAAATATTAAATGGACTATCGGAAAACTGCCGGAAGTTTATGGTGACTACAATCTTTTGCGGCTTGTATGGGAAAACCTCATCGATAATGCGGTGAAATATACGCGCTTGAAAGAGACCGCCGAAATATCTATAGGACACAGGGTTGAAGGAAGCAGGCAAATATTCTATATAAAAGACAACGGTGTTGGATTTGATATGAAATATGCAGACAAACTTTTTGGAGTTTTTCAACGAATGCATTCTCAGGATGAATTTGAGGGAACCGGTGTCGGTCTTGCCAACGTCAGGAGAATTATTACCCGTCATGGGGGTGAAACCTGGGCTGAATCTGAACCGGGCATTGGTTCTGCTTTTTATTTTTCATTACCAAAGATTCCCGCCATACTATGAAAAGTAAAGATCTTAGCATTCTGTGTTTTGATGATGTCGAAGCTGATGCGATTATTATCAGGGAGTTCCTGAAATCGGAAGGAATGATTTTTTCATTTGATTATGTTTCAAATGAAAGTGATTACACTGAAAGATTGAAGAACAAAAGTTATGACATAATTCTTGCTGATTACTATATCCCCGGATATAACGGTATAGCTGCCTTGCTGGAGGCAAAAAAGATATGTCCCGACACCCCATTTATCTGTATTTCAGGATCAATCGGTGAAAACCTTGCCGTTGAACTCATACATATCGGAGCATCAGACTACCTCCTGAAAGATAATCTGCAAAAGCTTCCAACATCAATCGGAAGAGCGCTTAACGAGGCCAATGAGAGAAGGCTGAGGAGAGAAGCTATGGATGAAATCAAAAATATGAAAAGTGCCCTCGAAAAACTCAACATTCACCAGGATGAGATAAGGGAAGAAGAAAGAACATCTATTTCAAGAGAGATACACGATCAGCTGGGCCAGGCACTTACGGCGGTAAAGATTGATATTGACTGGATTCTTGATAAAGGATCGTTAGATTCAGAACATCATATAAGGCTTGAAAGGGTTAGCAAACTGATATCCGGCTTAAGTACAGATATACGTCGAATCGCGGCAGAACTCAGGCCATCGATACTTGATGATCTGGGGCTGGCTTCTGCTATGGAATGGTACATCAGTGAGTTTGAAAAGAGGACCGGGATTAAGTGTACCGTTAACCTGGAAGAGATTTCCACTAAAGGAAAGAAAACAGGTACGACCATTTACCGGATTCTTCAGGAGGCTCTTACGAATATATCGAGGCATGCAGAGGCTACCAAAACCAAGATATCTCTAACGGAAAGGAAGGGCATGATTATTCTGGAAGTAAAGGACAACGGTAAGGGATTTGCCGTGGAAAAGATTAACTCATTTAAGTCTATGGGGTTTATGGGCATCAGGGAAAGACTGAGAGCAATAAATGGGACTCTAACGATTCGCTCCGCTCCGGATAAAGGAACAGTGTTAAAAGTAAAAGTACCATCAGATTAAAATCACAGCCATGAAAATTCTTGTCGCCGACGATCATGAAGTTGTAAGGGAAGGTCTGAAGCAGATAGTTCATCGTCTTAAAGCTTTTTCAGTAATTGATGAAGCTTCTGATGGCGATGAAGCCCTGAAGATGATAGAAAAAAATAGCTATGAGATGGTTATAATGGATGTCTCAATGCCAGGCAGATCGGGTCTGGATGTTCTTCAGACCATTAGAGACAGAGGCACAAAAACGCCTGTATTGATTCTAAGCATCCACCCTGAAGAACAATATGCAATCAGGGTCTTGAAAATGGGTGCTCAGGGCTATCTGTGTAAGAATAGTGTGTATAAAGAACTGGCATCAGCAATTACAACAATTCTTGAAGGGAAAAGATATATATCTCAATTCATTGCTGAAAAGTTATTATCAGACCCTAAACAGGGCATTACCAAGCTGCCTCATGAAAAACTATCCCAAAGGGAATTCCAGATTATGTGTATGATTGCCAGAGGCAAATCACTTAATGAGATATCCGAAAGTTTATTCATCAGCAACAAGACTGTCAGCACCCACAGGGCAAGAATACTCGAAAAGATGAGAATGGAGAAGAATGCAGACATTATTAACTATGCTATCAGGAATAGCCTGATAGAGTAATTATTGGCCCTGTTTTATCAGGCAGCATGTAAAGGATATATTCTCTACCTGCCTGTCTTAATAATCTTCCTTGATGAACGGAATCTTCCCGAATCCATTGTAAGGATATAGATTCCATCGGTGAGAGCCGGGTTCAACTCATATGTCCCTGGCTCTTCAATTCGTTTCACAAGCATTTGCTTACCCGACAAATTGAATAGTCGTAAAGAACCACTACCGCCATCAATATGATAAATCTGCAAATTTAGTACATCGCCTGAAAACCAGGCCTTAAAGCCTTCCTGATCAACAGCCGGATTGCTTATGTTTGTTGGCTCTCCTGTGAGATTTATACAAAATCTGTTCAGGTACTCTCCTGCCGGAAGGTTCACTTTATAATCCATCCCAGGAGTTAACCGGAGGCTCGTGCCTGTAACCTTGTCATGGAAGTAAAAGTCATAGCTTGCCAGCTCCTCTGGCATTTGTGAAACCCCAAATGCCACAATACCCTCAACCTCAATCTTCAAACCCAGTTGCACAATTGAGGGCATATCAGGATACCCGGGCAGAGCGTTGATAGACAGTTGCCGTCCGCCCGGAGTAACTGAGAAGAGATTGGGCGTTTGAAAGTCTGTGTTGAGCAACTTGAGAGCATCAAGGCTTCCATCGAATTCCTCGGTTGCCTTGTCATCAAAATAGATTACTGTAAAGTCGGTCGATCCCCCTATATTCATGAATGATGATGAAAGCCGAATAAGCGGTTTTGACGATTTGCTTCCTGACGGCGGGGGGGACTGACTCTGTCCGGTTACCCTGACACTGTTGTTCATTCTAAGGTTTCCGGTAACAGGCAATGGCCCATCACTTACATGAACAAAAAAACCCTGCATGGATGGAATGATGTTAGATACAGAACCATCACTGGATATGCCGTTTACAAATGTATCATATATACCTCCGAAAGGATCTGTGTCACTATTCCTGAAAACATAGATTGCATCATCAAGGTTAGTGCTAAGTTGCCAGACTTTATGCCAGTCAACCGGTGATGGGTAGGGATTACCACATAGATTGAATCCATTAGTGTACGGATGGCCATGGTTATAAACAGGCAGGGATATTTCACCATTATTAACTACGCCGGTCAGATCTATTACTGTCTCACATTCTTCAAATCCTAAGTGAACTGCATAACCAACAAGAGGATTCAGAACATTTGACGGAGAGCCATACTCCACCCAACCAGAGACAGGTACTCCCGCAACATATTTATTCTCGTCATAGCTGTAAACTGAAAAAAAACTTTCATCAATTAAATCCTCGACCAAAGAGGACTGGAAGGGAGAGCTTATGTATGTGTAGCCAAGCCGATTGGTAATGTAGCGTTGCATCGTTACAGTTCCATTTACAGAACCTATGCCCGAGCCATCGACTAAAGCAGTTCCGGTTTCTGACGACAAAAGTCTCAGATAACCATTTGAATTCAGAACTCCATTACAAAGCAAAACTCTGCTTACATCAACCGCACTGCCAAGGTTAACACCAGCTGTGTTGTTAACGGTCAGATTGGAAAACAGGATAGCCCCGTTACCAGTAATACTCTGAACAGAGGCACCTGCCATAATAAAAGAATTATCATCCGAAGCATGGAAGGTGCCATTATTCGTAAAACTACCATTATTTATGATTATTGAAGAGTTACCGCCTGTTATCAATGAAGCTCCCTCGTGAATCACAATACCAGCTTCTTGTCCATGCGCCGGATATAAGGCATTACCCAGGCATAGTAGGACTATATGCGAAACGACTCTCAAATTCTTCATTGGAATCTCTTTTTTATTTGCACCAACTATTTAACCCATTGCTGTCGACTCCCCTGGGTGTCTTGTTCATAATGTATATCAAAACCGAGAAAGCCAACGGCACCGGGAAAAGTATCGGAAGGATCACCCGCCTTTCTGAACAGACGGCAAACCAAAATTGAGCTTATCTTCAACCCGCTGCCACTTATCGTGCTGAATTCACTTACCAGATGCTGACCTGTGCCTGATGGAACCCCGATATCAGGATGTACAGAATTGGTTACTAATGTAGTGGTTGCCGGGAAATTACCCCCTATGGAGATTACGGTATACTCAAGGCCCCATACTACATTGTTTCCGGCAGGTGTTCCTGAAATGGTTGTCCAGTGGACATGCGGATGAAGCTCTGAACCTTCTTTGTAGTCATGTGGTATCTGTACCGAAAAATGAAGCTCCTGCTCCTGAGTCTGGGAAAACATCCACAGATAGACACCTGGACTTGTATTTCCGGAATCATTTTTAAATACAGCACCCCAGACGGGCGGCTTGCTGCCCTCCCTCGTTGTAGCATCAGGATAGACCATAATGTCATTCCAGACTCTTGCTGTACTATCCATCCTGAGCGTCCCGTCAGCTTCGACAACCAGATTATTGTTTATTCTTACTTCCTGGCCTGTTAACGTCATTACCGTTATTACCATCAATGAAATGGCTATCAATACTTTGTTTTGTCTGTTCATAGTAAGTGCCTCCTTTTCATTCCATTTTAGGTTTTTCGTTCTTTTTTACCATTTCAAACTTAAGTCTCCTGCTTGAAGAAGGTCGTAGGGCAATTCGTCATTACCATGTGGGGTTATGCCTGAATTAACTGTAAGGAAAATCCTACATCCAGATTCAACGATACTGCAATCCTAACATCCTAATAATATGGCGCTTTAGGATATAAGCATTACATTTTTCAGATAAAATCTTTCCCCTGAAGGCTGTCATGCCGGCTGAAAAAGAGGGACTTATACCCTA
Organism: uncultured Rikenellaceae bacterium; assembly: GCA_964446435.1. GTDB lineage: Bacteria > Bacteroidota > Bacteroidia > Bacteroidales > VadinHA17 > SLNP01. The sequence continues at coordinate 14,295 of CAYUOS010000037.1, forward strand.
AAGCGCAAACAGACCATTATTTGAGGTTTTATCTGACATCTTTTCGAAAGAGAAGCACATAGTTTTGCTCTGTTAATAAACTTAAGAAAGATTGTCATGAGTCACAGAAATTTGAACATCCTTTTGCTCGAAGATGTTGAATATGATGCGAGAATTTTAGAGGAATATCTTAAAAGCACAGGTTTTAACATTCGGCTTGACTGGGTTTCTAAGCAGGAGGATTTAATCGGGAGTCTCAATAATCACAAATATGACATTATACTTTCTGACTTTAACCTGCCAGGGTTCAGCGGACTTGAAGCTTTGAAACTTTCAAATCTTTTAGCCCCTGAAGTTCCTTTTATATGTGTTTCCGGAATTATAGGTGAGGAGAGAGCTGTTGAGTTAATGCACATGGGTGCAGCTGATTACGTCTCAAAGAACAGGCTCGAAAAGCTTCCTGTTTCGATTAAGAGGGTTCTTAATGAGGCCCGAGAAAAGGCATCAAGAATAGAGGCTGAGAGAATGCTTCAACAATCGGAGGAAAGGATGCGCGACATAATAATGAGTTCATATGACTGGATATGGGAAACAGACAAGCATTGGAATATTACGTATACTTCTGAACAGGTTGAGCCGATACTGGGTTATCATCCTGGTGAAATAACAGGTAAATCTCTGGTTGAATTCATGAACGAAGAGGAACGACGAAAGTTCAATGTTCTTCGCCGTAGTATCATTAATGAAAAATGTGTAATCAAAGAATTGGAAATAAGATGCATGCATAAGACTGGTAAAGAGGTCTGGGTAATGGCAAATGGTTTCCCGTTTTTTGATAAGGAGGGTAATACCATTGGCTACAGAGGGGTGGGCAAAGATATTACAGATCAAAAAAGAATGATTACCGAGTTGGTTGAGGCAAAAGAGAAGGCTGAAAAAAGTGACAGGCTCAAAACCGCCTTCCTGAACAATATTTCACATGAGATAAGAACTCCGTTGAGTGGCATACTGGGAGTTGCTAATACTCTGTTCCTTCCGGGTCTGGGCCAGGAAGAAAAGGAGACATACCTTAAACTGCTGGATGAAAACAGTGAGAGACTACTGATAACCATTAACAACTACATTGATATCTCCCTGATAATGACAGGAAACTTAAGGTTGAAGAGTTTGCCTCTCAATATACCACAGATTCTTAATAATGCTAAAGAGAAGTTCATGCCCAGATGCTGTGAAAAAAAGATTGGGTTTAACATTGTAAGTGTCAATTGTATAAATACCCGGATCTACGGTGATCAGGAACTCCTTGAAAAGGCTGTTTTCCATCTTGTTGACAATGCTGTAAAATTCACTGTATCAGGAAGCGTCACCCTGGGGGCACGTTTCAGAGATGACAGATTGGTATTTTCAATTAAGGATACAGGCCCGGGCATTGATGTTAATTCTCAAAACCGCATATTCGAGCCATTTATTCAGGAAGACACGACACTGTCAAGAGGATTTGAGGGGAACGGATTAGGCTTATCAATAGCGAATGGGATTATCAGGCTTATGGGAGGGTCTATTGATGTGAAATCTGAAGCAGGGAGAGGGTCAATTTTCTCAATAGAGCTCTATAATTCAAATACCAAAATCTCTGAGGAGCAAACCTTCTCAGAAAACCAATCGAAAAGCAGGATGAAGGCTCCCGGTATTCTGACTTCTTTGGGTACCAGGGCTGCCAGAGTTCTTAATTACTGAAATGATAAGTACTTAATCTCTGTGATGAGAGAGTAATCCTGTATTTATTGGCAGATTTTGCATTTTCATTCGTGCCTTATAGACTCAATAGGTTTTAGGTCGGCTGCCCGTTTTGCTGGCAGGTATCCAAAGGTGACACCCACTATTACCGAAAAACCGAAGGCGATAACAACTGAATAGAGGGTGATGCTGGTGCTTACCTCAGTGAAGAGCCCTATGGCCAGCGATAGTGTTATACCTGTGAAGACACCTATCAGTCCTCCTGTAATACTCATGGCAATGGCTTCAGTAACAAACTGACCCATTATGTCGGAACGTTTTGCTCCGACAGCCATTCGGATGCCTATTTCACGGGTGCGTTCCATGACCGAAGCCAGCATAATGTTCATTATACCGATGCCTCCAACAATCAAAGATATTGCAGCAATCGAAGCCAGCAGAAGGTTATATATCCTGCTTTCCCTCTTCTCCTGTTCCATAAGCTCATAGGGTATCATGATACTGAAATCATCATTATTAAAATGTCTGCGTGAGATAATGTTTCTTATAACCGATGCAGACTCAACGAGATTTTCAGAGCTCTCAAACCTGATAGTAAGCTGCCTTAGTTCGCTTGACATGGGATTCTTTCTCGGAATTCGCTTACTGAAAGTCGTCAGAGGTATATATATGTCATTATTCAGATCACGCGCAGCCAGTTCACCGACTGTTTCTGTAAAGAGTGCCTTGGTTTTAAGCACCCCAACTACTTCAAACCATTGATCACCAAGTTTGATGTTCATCCCTACCGGTTCTTCAAAGTTAAAGAGTTCCCTCGCAATATTGGCACCGAGAACACAAACCTTAAGTTGCCTGTTGTAATGATCGTTATCGATGAATGCTCCTCTATCGAGTCTGAAATTCAGTATTTCTGTTACTTCAGGGGTAATCCCTATTACCGTAGAGCGTGATGACCTGTTGATATAAACGGCATCAAGAGTTGCTTCAGCCTGTGGTGCCACAGCTATCACTCCCGGAACAATCTCAGCTATCGCACGTGAGTCTTCAAGAGAGAGCCCCTTTGAGAACCTGATACGCATCTGCTCCAGTTCACTGTCTGTAAGGTCCCTGTCCCTGACGATAATATTGCTTACCCCCAGGTCCTGGTACTTTGCCATCGCCTGCTTCTTGGTACCTTCCCCGACAGATATCATCATGATTACAGAAGCTGTTCCGAAAATAATTCCGAGCATGGTCAGAAACGATCTGAATTTATGGTCGAGAAGCCCATAAAAAGCCACCCGCATGTTTTCTTCATACTGCATTTGTGTCTCCTTTTATCTGTTCATGATGGCCTCAGGAAGGACCAGCGGCAGACCTGGTCTTACATCCCCGCTTATAATGGTATAGGTATTGTTAGAAAGGCCTGTGGCTACCTCCCTCTTTTCCACCCTGCCCCTCCTTTTCACGAAAATGTAACTCCTGCCACCCTCATTGTAAAGGCAGGCAGTTGCTACATAAAGATCATCACCATTACCTTCGTATGTTATAAACTCACAGCTTACCGTCATCCCCGGTTTCAACCGTACATCAGACTCAGATATAAGCACCTCTGTGTTAAATACCCGTCTTTCTCCTGATTCGATACACACTTTACCTATGTATGTTACATAGCCTGTGAAATTCACAGAGGGCAGTGCGTCAAGCCTTACAATAACACTCTGACCTGTCCTGATCCTGCTAATGTCAAGCTCCTGGACGGCACCCTTTACCTTCATGGTTCTGACATCTGGTATCATGGCAACCGGATACGTCAGGTTAATATCCTCGCCAACCTTGATCATTTGTCCGGTTCGCCTGTTGTTCTCGATCACAAAAATCCCTTCAATAGGACTTACCACAACAAGCATATCGAGAGTTTCCAGTGCAGACTTCAGGTCGTTTTCCCTCTGAGTTACCCTTATTTTCTGAATATGAAGATCAAGACTGTCAAGAACCGGTCTGATCTCAAGCTTTCTTTTAATTCTCTCAAGTCTGATCCCTGCCTGCCTGAATTCAAGTTCGCTCACTCTTCGCATTCCGGAAGACTCAAATCCTGACTTCTCAAAGCTTAGCCGCTTCAATTCATACGATGACTGTTCTGATGTGAGCTGTGCCCTCAGGTCCTGCATATTATTCGTTAACTGGGCTTTCAGCCTGTTTAGCGCAGCTATCTCATTTTCAAGCATTTCCTGTCTGTCGAGGACGGCCTTCTGCACCGATGAGGGATCAAGGAGTACTACGGTGTCACCACCTGCCACATTGGTGCCGTGTTCTGTCAGACCAATTATTTTGAATGTGGAACCATAGATATAATTGATTCTTGGAAGGAACAATGAATATGCATTTACAGCCTGCAACTCACCCGTCTCCATTACTGACTGTCTGAAGAATCCTTTCATTACAGAGTATTCTCCGGGGTCGGTACTCGAACAGGAAAGTATCAGTAGCGATAATACGGCCAAGACAGAAGCCTTGCCAGACAAGCCGGTTTTTCCAATTTCAAAAAGGTGCCGCTTCATGTCACTTCCCCTTCTTTTTGTTGTTATTCTCCTCCAAAGTGGCGTAAGGATCTGTAAGAGCAATCACGTCATTTACGGAGAGCCCTTCTGTGATTACAACATAATTTGTATTGACGGCCCCTGTTTTCACATCAGCCCTTCGAAACCCCGATCCGCTTTTCAGCCAGACATACTCCGATGATTCGTCTCTGAAAAGAGACTCAATCGGAACATAAAGAACATCCTGCACCTCATTCACAATAATCCTGCAACTCACTGTAAGGCCGGGAAGAAGCTGCCCACTCTTACCGTTGATCCTGATCTGTGTGGGAAAGACTTTTATTTTCGACCTTACATCCTTATTCTGGGCAAGATAGGCTACCGACTCAACCGTACCTCTGTAGATTGAATCAGACCAGGCATCGGGTCTGACCTCAACCTTCTGTCCCTGAAAAACCTTTGCAACGTCAACTTCGTTGATCTTCACAAGTGCCCTCATTTCAGAAAGATCAGGCAGATCAATAAGGTCAGATCCTGAGAAGGGCTGATCTCCCACAGCCCACTTCTGACCTGATGTCCAGTTATTCCTCTTAATTATTATTCCCCGGGCCGGACTGACAACAAAGAGTCTGTCCATTGAAGTAACTGCATCACTGAGTAATTTTTCAAGCTGCCTTATCGAAAGTGACTTTTGCAGAAGATCTTCGCGGTGTATAATCTTTTTGCTTTCGATCTGCTCCTTAGCCCTGTTGAGAGCGATTGTGGCTGTCTCGAGCCTGAGCTGTATCTCCTTTTTGGTGGCATCAGGCTCATAGACCGATGTCTCGTAGTTTATTCTTGCTATCTCCTGTGAGATCAGTGCCAGCTCAAGATCAGCCTCAAGATCATCTATCTCAGACTGCTGGATTGATTTTAACTTTTCATATTCCGCCTGTGCAATCTCAAGTTGCTGCTCAGCCTGCACGATACCCCGCTTAAGCTCCGAGGGGTCAAAAATTACTAGTGTATCACCCTTTTCCACCTCAGTCCCTTCATCGACTATCTTTGTAATTTTCAGTGAACCATACCTGAATGAGATTGAAGGTGCAGCAACCGCCATTGAGTTCACAGCAGCAAGAGTACCCTGCTCAATCACCTCTTCGGTGAAGGTCCCCAACCTTACCGGTGTGACCTGTACGACCGGCTTTTTGTTTCCCTTGCATGAACAAAGTGTCAGTAAGAGAGCAATTATGAGATGTCTGGTCATTTTAGGTTGTCTTTATTATTGGTTTTTCTCTTCTTCCCTGATGTAATAAGGTTCACGGGTGGTTCTGAAAGTGCAATTGATTCATCACCCCTTAATCCGCCAGCGATAATAGTAAATGAGCTGCCCGAAGGTCCGGTTTCCACCGCTACAGGTGTAAATTTCCTTCTGTTGCTGACATACACCTTTTTCAGACTGTCACGTTCAAAAATTGCCACCGCCGGAACAACGATGGTATCCCTGGCCTCCCTTATGATTACCTCACAATTGGCACTTAACCCGGGTTTTACCCCGGGACTGATACTATCGAGGTCGATTATGATCTCATAGTATCTTACCAATGCACTATAAACAGGCTGCGTGGTCCGGCCAACCAGACTCTTTCTGTTCACAACACCCGTTGTTGAAAGACCCCTGGAAGCATCAATGGAAATCAAAACCTTTTGTCCCTTTTCAATACGCCGGTAGTCGCCTTCCATAACAGTTGCGGATATCTGGAGCCGACTCATATCAGGGAACCTGAGTACAGGGGTTCCCATGAAAATGACAGATCCCTCCCTTACCAGACCCCCTCCAAGTGAGCCTGAGCTTCCGGGTCCAACAATTGTAATCAGGGGCAGCTCTGCTCTCATAACCATTCCATCACGGTCAGCAATAAGGATAAGGGAGTTGAGCTGTGACTCATAAGTTCCTACCATCGACTTTGCCTGAATTATACGGGATTTCGCCTGCAGAAGAGCGCTTTCGCCCTGCAGTCTGGTTGCTGAAAGTTTATTCTCAATCTTCCTCTTTTCAATAAGAGCTTTTTGCATCTCAAGATCCTGCTGCCTGCGTTGAAAATCTCTTGCAAATACTCTCTTCAGTGAATCCAGCCTGGCCATCTCAACACGGGCTTCGCTGGTTGCAAGTTGCGCTTCAAGCATTACTATGTTTAGCTGATTATCGGCTTCAATCTTCCTGAGTCCGGCTTCCTGCGTCTCCACCTGGGTCATAAGAGTAAGGTAGATATTCTCAAGTTCGGGGACAGAAAGGATGCAGAGAGTGTCTCCTGTTTTTACATGCTGGCCATCATCTGCAATGCTTACAACAGTCATATCTCCGAACATCAGGTCAGGTGGTACTACAGGATAGTTGGAAACAGACTGAACAGTTCCTTCAACCTTTATACTTTCTACCAGGTCAGATCTTGTTAACTGAAATGTTACAATACTATTGCCTTCACGGCTTCTGCATGACAATGACAATAAACTTATTATCAGACAGATTGATAAATAAAGCCTCATCAGGGGAGTTATTGATGTTATACTCACGTTTTACAAAACGTGCAAGACATGAGGGTATTGTTCATTCTGGCAACTTGTTTTATTAAGTTCAATTATTGCCAAATGGTGTAATCACCATTTTTACAAGCACCTAAAAGTAAATAACTTTTATTAACTAACAAAATAGTTGTGAGCAATTCGTAAAACTACCCGGAAAATAATTTGCCTTTAAAGTTAAACCAGCGGTACAGAGGAAAAGGAAAATATACCACGCAGTTGCTGCCTTATCGTAACAGAATACCATTAACAGTTCCCGGCATCAGGTCATTTAAGTCCCAGAATCTCCTTGCCTTGCTTAAAAACTATATCGACAGGTATGCCTTCAGCATTTACTATGTCGAGATCGCGGCGAAGGCTCTCTGTCATGATGCCGTCTGCTTCAATCCAGGCTTTGGCTGCTTCGTAATCGCCGTTGCCCTGTATTGTAAGAATCTTTTCTAGGAGAGAGACGACTGCCGACTTCATCTCATCAAGATTGACCTTATAGGTTCCGTCCGCCTGGTAAACGAATGCACCGTTGTCGGCAAAGTATTTCATATTCATCATATTGGCCTTGCCGTGGGCACTTGCAGCACCAAAACGGCTCGACCTGAAGATGCCTGCAAAGAAGGTAACATAGTTGTTCATCACCTCTCCGCTGGTGATCTCCCCCATTTCATAAAGCTTTGTGACAAGGTAGAGACCCATAATATCGGCCTTGGCCTCCTCGAGGGCTGAATACTGCTCCCTGAGTGCCTCCCTGACCGGACCCCTGCCGTTTATGGTATTCTTTATACCCATTCCATGTGCAACTTCATGGAAGGTTGTGTTTTCAAAGAATGCATCGAAGGTTATATACTGTCTCTGGCTCTCGTCGATAAGTTTATCTGCAATTGGAACCAGTATTCTGTCAAACTTTGCCTTCATCGAGTTCTTCAGCTGCAGCTTGCGGCTGCCAACAGCAAGATGTATCTCGGGATCATTGGGCAGATTGATGGCAATAGTCTTGCTGCCTGCATTGCAGTCGCCGGCATAGTATAGCACATAATAGACATTCATGTCGGCATCTGTACCCGGCATCTCGGCCTTGTAGGCAGGCTCCACGGGCAACCCTTTCTGCAGGTCGGGTAGCATGGCATTATACTTTACAAGCCTTGCACTCCACTCAGGATCCTTAACCAGAACAAACGCTTCGTGTGCCGCCTTATAGCCAAAGAGTCTGTCCTCATAGTTTTCGATCGGACCCACAACGAAATCAATATTCGATTCCTTCATCTCCATCCATGCAAAGTCGCTTGGCTGATAGTCGTCAGTCAACAGTGCTTCAGCCCGCATGGTGAGGTATTTTTTCAGTCCTGCGTCCTGAGCCAGTCCTGCCGCCTTGCGGAGCAGATCAGCTGCCTTCATATGCTGCTCCTGGTAGGCCTCCGAGTAGGGTATTGCCATAAGTGCTCCTTCAGAGTCACGCCTGACAATAGTGTAAAGGCTTGTTTTCCAAGGATCATCCCACGCCTCAAATTCCTCAGCTGTCATGTCTTCAGGATAGAATTGTGCTCCTCTGGGTTTCGGACCAAAAGTGGAGATGAACGACTCATTATTGTTTAGCCTGTCCCACGGTCCGTAATGTATCGACGCATATGCCCTGGCATATTCATTATCTATTGCTGTAAACAACTCTTCCTTATCACCGAAGGATTGCATCCAGAATATCTCATCCATAATCGCAGCAGCATCAATAAGTATGCTGATTATCTCTCTTTCAGAGCTGCTTAGCCAGCCCAGGTCGGTTGTGAGAGTTACCTCATCGAATTTCGCAAGGTTTGCCTTCATCTCTTCAGTGAATTTCTTTTCTTCGGAATTGCAGCCGGCCAGGTTTAGCAGGAAGCAGATAAGGATAACGGGGGTGAGGGTTTTCATGGGAGCAGGGGTTTTAAGAGTGACTAGAGTTAAAAAAGTTCATAGAGTACATAGAGTTCATAAAGTTAGGGATTATTTTATCACCGGCAGCAGGTAGCTGAAGCGATGTGTTCTGGTTTTCAGGGTGAGGAGATAAATTCCGGGATCAAGAGAAGAGAGGTCAATCTCAAGGCGGTCGGCATTATGTATTACCGTGACCATAATTTCATTTCCTGCCAGGCTCATTAATTGCACAACTGTTTCTCCGGGCTGATATTCAGGGAAGCTTACCGTTACCCTATCGCGTGCGGGAACCGGATAAAGAACAGGTCTGGGCACTGTAGATTCCGATTCTGAGACAGAAGTGGGATCACCCCAGATTGCCACGGCATATTCAGGCTTATCGATGAATGGATTGCGATTGCTCTGTATACCATAGACAGCGTTGTTTCGATCAACTTCCTTCTGGCTTACAGGATCAGTATTGTGCCAGTGCAGCAGCATAGAGACCACCCAACTCTTCGGGTCAGCACCGGTAAACATGTCACTCGATGAAGGCCAGGTTGCATCCTCGGCATAATACCGTGTGGCCATATATAGCATCGAACGTGCAAAATCTCCCTTATAGGCATCAATGGGTTCAAATACTGTTCCGCTGAATCCCGGCCAGCTGTTAGAGCCAAGTTTGCTGCCGTTTTGCGATGTCCAGCTGGCCGATGCAACCACACCATACGCATAGTTGGCCCGCCTTCCGTTCACATGTCCGTCAGTGGGGTATATGTGAAACAGATCTGTATACATTGGTAGAGTCGTGCTGCCTCCCCACCAGCTTACCGGAAAAGAGTGCTCACGGTTGTAACAGTCTCCCTCCTTGCTGTAGTTCCCGCACTGATCAGTAGTGAATGTATATAGATAAGGCGGTGTGCCTCCCGGAATATCGGAATACATATCCCACACCTTTCCATCTGACCTTACATCGGTAGTCATGAAGTGTGCCCATAGAGCTGAATAGGTCGATTCGGTATGACCCTTAATAATCTCATGCAGAGCCTGCCTGAGTTCCGTGCCTGTCTTACCTTCTGCCGTAACGTAATAGCCTGCCGGCGGCTGGCCGGTGGCTTTGCCGGCAATAAATGCCAGCAGTAATGATATTGTCAGCACTAGCCGCAACACTTCCGGTTACCTCTCTCCTATCCTTATATCGTCAACCTGCCAGATACCTGTCTTGTCGTTTGCAGTACCAGACGGATCGGCTCCGGTATACCTGAAGGCCACGTAAATAGTTGTCTTATAAGACGCAAGACTGATGTCCCCCGAGTTACCCCAGTTTCCGAATCCGCTTGATGGAACAGTGGGATAGGTCGCCGGCAGAACCGTCCACGTGAAATTCCACGGTTCATTGCTTCCGTCATAGTCAGTCGAGATAAGCGTTTCGAGTGTTGCGTCGTTGGCATGGGCTCCCTTTGTACGGAAAGAGAGTATCGGGTCGGCTGAGGCTGTCAGATCAACAGGAGGGGTTATCATCCATGATACTACTTCAGGCATATTGCTGCTGAACGCATTGTTGTAGGCGTATTTCGTATCGGATGAGAAGTATCTCAACACCCAGCTCCTGCTGCCGGCCTGGTTAATGTTCTTCC
>CAYUOS010000038.1:0-24539 GCA_964446435.1 uncultured Rikenellaceae bacterium
AAGCCCTTCAGATGCTAAGGGAGTGGGATAATACGGTTGCTGCATCGAGTCGTGGCGGATTGTTGTTTGAGACATGGTGGGACAGGTATGTTGCCACCGCAGATAGTGTCAGGGTGCCTGGCTCTCCGGCCTCTGTGGGTTATGCGGCCACACCTGAGAAACTCTTTACGCGTCCGTGGTCTTATGACGATCCGATGGCGACGCCGTCAGGACTGGCCGACCCTGTCCGTGCTGTTGCAGCCTTTCACTGGGCGCTGGCCGAGACCAGGCGACTCTACGGACACTGGAACCTGGCATGGGGAGAGGTGCACAGGGCAGTGAGGGGAAATGTTGATGTTCCGGTGGGTGGAGGAGGCGGACTTCCGGGCTGCTTTCGGGTACTGAACTTCACCAGGCACAGGAACGACCCGATGAAGAGAGAGGTAAACGGCGGCGACGGATGGGTAATCGCAGTTGAATTCACCGATATCCCAAGGGCATTTTCTGTTCTGGCTTATGGCCAGAGCACCCGTGACGACTCGCCCTTTCACAGCGATCAGATCAGGAACTTCGCAGAAAACAGGCTTACCCCGGTGGCATTCACCACAGAAGATGTAATGAAACAACTCATCAGGGAATACCGACCCGGCAAGAAATAAAATTACCCTGCGCCCAGTACACACCTTTCACTACTGTACTAAAACGAAGTGAGCGGCCTGGATTTGGTTCCAGTTTGCCGCCCACAGAGAGAAAGGGGAATTGAAAACTTAATCGTTGTTACATGTCAAAAATAGGCTTTAGTCATGGTTTGGAACTTTCAAAAGGTAAAAATGTTTTCGCAAAAGGTAAAAAGTTTACCATGTGAATGCATTTCGTTTTAACTTTCACAAAGTGACCGATTTTGCACTTGTGAGTGCTGTAATGTTTTATATATGAGGCGCTACATATATAAATATTTACTATATTCACACTCGAAAGTTAAACTAAAAGATCTGCATTGGATAGGCTCGCAGTTACCATCATCCTGTTGACCCCGATTTACGTGGTATTTTTCTGGTCGCTTGTGCTTCATCTGCCGGGTGAAGAAAACAACCGGGCAAGAACCTTTCTCGGGAAGTTTATGGTAGTTGCATTTGTGACATACATGGCACACTTTTTCTATTTCCACCGGATGTATGATATCTACATCTGGCTTGATTGTTTTTACCACCTGGGTAGTCTCTCTCTCTATCCTCTGTTTTATGTCTATGTAAGGTTGCTGGTGGTTGACGAGAGGCCATCACTGCGGAAGCATCTGAAGTTCTTTCTGGCTCCGTTTGCGATATTCATAGCAATGTCAATCGGCTATATGGTAATGGAATATGAAAAGGATTACTATTTCATATCCCATATTTTGTATGGCATGAGTTCCGGCGATCCACAGGTAAGGTACATGCAGTTCCTGCTTCAGCTTGAACGTTTAGTCTTTATCGGGCAGGCAATTATCTACGTGTTTCTCACAGCGAAACTTACAATAAGGCATCACAAGCTTCTATGGGAGAGGTATTCATCAACTGAGCATATGACCATCAGGTGGGTACAGGTACTGAACTATACCCTGTTCATCTCCGTACTGGCCACATCGGTATTCCAGATAATGGGCCGGGCCTCTTTTCTTCACAGTCCCGTGAAGCTGGCGATACCCGCCCTCACATTGGCAGTACTGGTATTTATAATAGGCGCACTTGGCAATAATCAGAAGCAGATTCTCATTAGGGAACCGAATGACATCCCGGAATCGCCTGAGGCAATCGATGCAAAGATACCGCCGAAGCTGAAGGAGGAGATAGTTAGTTACTTTGAAATGAAGCAAGCTTATCTTGAGAGGGAACTAACCATCTGGGATGTTGCTGAAAAGCTTGGAACAAACCGTACATATATATCACGCATAATTAACAAGGATTTCGGGCTCACTTTCAGCGCTTTTGTCAACAGGTACAGGATTGCTTATGTGAAGAAGCTTCTTGATGATAAGCCTGATTATCCGGTCGATGATCTGGCCGAAATCTGTGGCTTTGGTTCGGGCAGCTCCCTCTACAGGGCATTTCTGGCAGAGGAGGGTACCTCACTGAAAGACTACCGGAAGTTGCTCAGGACCGACTATCCTGACAATAACAACAAGGACGCAACCTCAACTGTGCAGGTTCCCTCAGTGTAACCTCAAAGCACTCATTTCAGGGTGTCTGCCATCTCCTGTGTCCTCCCGGAACATTGGCAAGATCAAGAACTCTCTCAACAACTGTAAGGGCAAGCTCTTCGATTGTTGCAGGCTTATGATAGAATGACGGCGTGGCCGGACAGACAATTGCCCCGGCCTCGGTAATAAGCTTCATGTTATTGAGATGGATAAGGCTGTAGGGTGTCTCCCTCGGAACTACTATGAGCTTTCGCCGCTCCTTAAGCATCACATCGGCAGTCCGCGTAATAAGATCGTTGCTGATACCCGCTGCAATACGGCCAATTATGCCCATTGAGGCGGGACAGATAATCATGGTATCCCAGTCGCTCGATCCCGATGCAAAGGGGGCATAGAAATCGTTGTTCTCATAAAGAGTCACGCCCTCCGGAGCCCTGAATTCACTTCCCAGCTCAAACTTCCATATCTCCTTTGCATTTTCAGAAACGATAATCGCAACCTCTGCCCCGTGCCCCGTGCCCTGCGCCCTGAGCTCTGCGCCCTTTGCCCCGTGCCCTGCGCCCTGCGCCCGGTCGCCTGCGCCACTGATTCTGTCAATCAGCAAACCTGCATAGATTGAACCGCTCGCCCCCGTTACTGCTACTATTATCTTCCGCTTCTTCATATATTGTCAAACCAGAAATCAGAAACCGCAAATCAGATATCAGAAATCAGAAATCAGAAATCAGAAATCACTTCCGAGAATTCCCTCACCCCCTCCGATGCCCCCTTTCTTATAACCTCGTATCGCCTGCTGATGGGAACCACAACATGTTCAGGATCGATAACCCATACAGAGGCTTTTGACGGTGCATATGAAACCAGTCCGGCTGCCGGATATACATTCAATGATGTTCCGATTACGACGAAGATGTCGGCTTCTGCGGCTATCCTGGAGGCCTCCTCCATTGCAGGAACCTGCTCTCCGAACCAGACGATGTGTGGCCTCAGCTGGCTTCCCTTTTCGCACTTGTCGCCCACATTTATGTCGCGGCTGCCAATCTCGTAAATCAGTTTGGGATCGGCAGTGCTTCTTGCTTTTGTCAGTTCGCCATGAAGATGAAGTATTCTGGTGCTGCCGGCACGTTCGTGAAGGTTGTCGACATTCTGTGTAATTATGTGAACCTCGAATTTTTTCTCGAGCTCTGCCAGACCCCGGTGACCATCATTTGGCTCGCAGGTGAAAAGCTGCCTTCGCCTTTCATTGTAGAAACGAAGCACCAGCTCCATATTTTTATTCCATGCCATGGGTGTTGCCACCTCCGTTACATCATACTCTTCCCACAATCCGCCCATATCGCGGAACGTCCTGATACCACTCTCGGCACTCATCCCTGCCCCTGACAGCACAACAAGTTTCTTCATAATCAATTCTGCTCTATGGTAAACAAATAAAGATCAAATTGTTTCAAAAATAGGTAAAAAACGGTAAACGGTAAACGGTAAACGGTAAACGGTTAACGCCCCCTGCCCCCCGCCCTCCTAAGCACATAATAATCAAATCGTTTAAAAAACAACCAAAATCCGTTTGCCGTTTACCGTCTACCGTTAACCTTGATTACATATCTTTGAGGTATGATTGATCACTTCACCATTGAACGGATTCTCGATTCTGCACAGATAATTGATGTGGTTGAGGAGTATGTGACCCTTAAGAAAAGGGGCGTCAACTACCTTGGCCTCTGTCCGTTTCACAATGAGAAGACTCCTTCGTTTACAGTATCGCCGGCCAAGGGCATCTTCAAGTGCTTCGGATGTGGCAAGGGCGGTAACTCGGTCAACTTCATTATGGAGCATGAGCACCTCAGTTACCCCGAAGCCCTGCGTTACCTGGCCAAAAAATACAACATTGAGATAGAGGAGAGGGAGATCACCATAGAGGAGAAGCAGCGACAGACCGAGCGCGAGAGCATGCTGGTGGTAACGGCATATGCATCGCGGAAGTTCGCAGAGTGGCTTTTTCACAGTGATGAGGGCATTTCGGTAGGGCTTGCCTACTTTACCCAGAGGGGTTTCCGCGATGATATTCTGAAGAAGTTCGAGGTGGGTTATAGTCCTGATAAATCTGACACCCTCTCAACAACAGCAATGTCAGATGGCTACAGGAGGGAATACCTGGTGAAGACCGGCTTGTCGATCGAGAAGGATGAGAGGATCTTCGACAGGTTTCACGGACGAGTCATTTTCCCGATACACTCGCTATCGGGACAGGTATTGGGCTTCGGTGGCAGGATACTGCGATCGGATGCCAAGGCTGCCAAATATCTCAACTCACCTGAGTCGGACATATATCACAAGAGCAAGATACTCTACGGAATCTACCAGGCAAGGAAGGCTATTGTTCACCAGGACAAGTGTTTTCTTGTTGAGGGTTATACCGATGTGCTGTCGGTTCATGAGGCCGGTATCGAGAACGTGGTTGCCTCATCGGGGACGGCACTGACCCAGGAGCAGGTAAGGCTGATTAAGCGATTCACCCAGAATATCACCATACTGTATGACGGCGATGAGGCCGGTATAAAGGCGTCGCTGAGGGGTATCGACCTGGTGCTGGAGGAGGGGATGAATGTGCGGATAGTGCTTCTTCCTGAAGGGGAGGACCCTGACTCGATGTCGAAGAAGCTGAGTGTGTCGGAGTTCAACAGGTACCTGGCTGAGAATGAGACGGACTTCATAAGGTTCAAGGCTGAATTGCTACTGAAAGATACCGGGCGCGATCCGGTCAAAAGGGCAGAGGCTATACGCGACATTGTAAGAAGCATTGCCGTTATTCCGGAACTCATTACCCGTACCGTATTCATAAAAGAGTGCAGCACGATTATGGGCCTTAGCGAGGCCGTGCTTTACAACGAAGTGAGCAAGCTGCTGAGCCAGCAGCAGTTCCGTGACCGGAACCGCTATCCCGATTCACACGATCTGCAGATATCAAAGCCTCGTGTTCCCCCGAAAACTGAGATAAAGGAGGCACCGTCGTACTACTCTGAGAGAGAACTGGTGCGGTTGCTGCTGAAGTATGGCGCGGAGGTTTTTGGCGAGCAGGAGCAGGATGGGGCCAGGACGGCAGTGACGGTGGCCGATTTTATTGTGCATGAGGTTACCCGTGATGAACTGAGTTTCACTGACAAGGTGTTTGGCGAGGTCTTCAATGAGTACCGGTTTCATGTCGAGCAGGGGATTTTTCCGGGCGACCAGCATTTTGTGAGACACCCCGACCCGGAGATATCGAAGCTGTCGGTCGATATGCTTGCCGATTCGTATGAGCTGGCGCGGATATGGAATGTGCGGCAGTCGTTTGTTGAGTCGGAAGACAGGATGCTGAAGGAGATAGTGCCAGAGTCGGTGCTTAAGTTCAAGAGCGACAAGATAAAGGAGATGAGGGCGGCACTGCTCGAGGAGATGAAGACGGCGATCGTGGCTGGCGATATGGAGATGGTGGGCAGGCTGCAAAAGCAGGTGAGCACGCTGAACAAGGTGCTGAACGGAATCTCGAAGAACCTCGGGAAACGCATTGTACTGTAAATTTAGCAGCGAATATTAAATTTTTACTACTTTTATTTTCTCTAAATAAAATCTGGTTTTTCAGCGATGAGACTTAGGGTGGTACTGGTAATTCTAACGGCAGTTGTACTCGCAACTGTCGGTTCATGCGGCAGGAAGAGCAGGGAGGCTGCGCCTTTCGTGCCCACCTTTTCGACCTACAGGATGCAGCAACCACAGGAGGAGCCTGTACCTCCCGAGAAGAGGGAGATATTCTACGGTCTCCTGACGCCTATCGAGGTGTGCAACATCTTCAACCGCCTTGGCATACCATACGATGCGGCAGCGCTGAATCCTGTAATCAACTCAGAGAATTACCTCAGCAGCTACAAGAATGCATTGAACCTGGGAGTATACGGGGTCAACCTGGGCTACCTCAAGATATTCAGGAAGAACCAGGATATGTTCAACTATATGTTGACTGTGAGGAAGATAGCAGGGCGGCTTGATATACCTGAATCATACATAACCGAGCCTATTCGTCGTGTTGAGACCGATATGGATAATCCCGACTCGATTCTTGTTATAATGAACCGGGCCTACAAGAAGATCGAGGACCATCTGAGGGTTGACAGTCGTGAGGGTGTGGTTGGCCTGATGCTGATGGGGGGATGGATAGAGGCGCTGTATCTGGCCACGAGCCTGACATACGATGAGAGCAATCCCGACCCCGAGGTGGTGCAGAAGATAGCCGAGCAGAAGTACACCCTGAACTCGCTGCTGAGCCTGATGAAGAACTACTACGACGATCCGATGGTGGTCTTCTATACCAAGAAGCTGCTCTTTCTGAAGAGGTACTTCGACACGTTTAATATCTATTTCCGCGAGGGCGACCTTGAGATCGACCGGAGCCGGCAGACACTTGTCTCGAGCGGGTCTGAGATGACAATTACCGTACAGACCCTGAACAATATCCGCGACTACATCGCCCAGCTGCGCAGCGAGATTGTGAATTGAGAACCTCGCCCGCACATTGTAGCCTGTTCAGGGATGGATCAGGTATATTCTTCTTCTGTCCCTCTCTGATTGCAAATATCAACTTTTTTGCGGAACCGGAAGTGTCCCTTGGCCTCCTTCTGGATTTATTCCCGGTTTTAACTGGAATATTTTACCTGCTGACTCGCTATTACAATGAAAGTTCGTAGTTTTAAAGGCACTCAAAATCCAGATTATGAAGAAGCACATTTTTACCACACTGCTTGCAGCCTGTATGATACTTCCGCTGGCAGCCCAGATGCGCGACATCGACAAGCCAACCCTCACGCAGAGGCAACAGGCCGATCTATACAACAAAAACCTCGAGTGGAAGATCGACAACGTTCTTCCCGGAATCATGCGTCGCGAGAACCTCGATATGTGGATAATCATCAACTTCGAATACTCTGAAGACCCCGTTTACCGCACCCTCACTACCCGTCCTCTCGACAATGCCCGCCGCCTGTCGATACTCGTTTTCCACGATAGTCGAGAAGGATTCAAAAAGCTGTCGGCAACCTGGCATGGCCCGGGGGCATCGGGATACATGTATGAGGGCATCTTCACCGACCGCGCCTCAGGAGCAGAAGCCCAGTTCACCGCCGTGGCCGACTATATCCGCAAGGCCGACCCGCGCCGTATAGGCATCAACTACGATCCCGAGGTGATTGACGATTTCAGCCATGCGAACGGACTCTCGCACCTTTACTATGAGAGGCTCTTCAACGCCCTCGATGTGAAATACCGCAGTCGCCTGGTATCGGCCAAGAAGGTCGTAATAGGATGGTACGAAACCCGCACCCCGTGGGAGGTAAGCTTCTACAGGCACCTCTGCGGCATAGCCCACGACCTGATAAGGGAGATGTACAGCAACGCCGTCATCACTCCCGACGTAACCACGGCTGACGATGTACGCTGGTGGGCTGCCGAGCGCATCAAGGAGATGAAGATGGAATACTGGTTTTTCCCGTCATTCAG
This sequence comes from uncultured Rikenellaceae bacterium, assembly GCA_964446435.1. Taxonomy (GTDB): domain Bacteria; phylum Bacteroidota; class Bacteroidia; order Bacteroidales; family VadinHA17; genus SLNP01. Next base: position 7,685 of record CAYUOS010000038.1, read on the forward strand.
CATTAAGCGCTCACCCGAGGCACAGAAGAAGTACGGATCAGACAATGTTATACGCCGCGGAGACATTCTGCACTGCGACGTGGGCATCAGCTACATGGGACTCACCACCGACATGCAGCATAACGGGTATGTACTGTTGCCGGGCGAGACTGACGCTCCGGCCGGACTGAAGGCCCTGTTTGAGAAGCACAAGAGGTTCCAGGATATCTGCCTGGAGGAGATGAAGGAGGGCCGTACCGGCAATGAGATACTGAAGGCGGTTCTTGACCGGGGCAAAGCCGAAGGACTCAATCCGGTCATGTACTCACACCCCGTCAATTACTACGGCCATGGATCGGGAATGACCATCGGGCGCACCGATAACCAGGTGTTTCTGAAGGGAACCGGTGAGCACAAGCTGTACAATGGCACTACCTATGCTCTCGAGTTCAGTGTTGCGGCTGATGTTCCCGAGTGGGGCAACCAGAGGGTAACCCTTGGCTCCGAAGAGAACATAATATTCATTGACGGAAAGGCAAGGTTCGTCGACGGCCGCCAGGAGAAGCTTTATCTGATTAAATAGTATGACCCCCGACCCCCGTATAGGAAAATTCCTGAAGAAGCACCACGTGCTGACCGTCTGCTCCACCATCGACGATGAGCCCTGGTGTGCGCACTGTTACTATGTTTACCTCGAAGATGAGAATGCGTTTGTCTTCACCTCTGATCGTGAGACGCGGCATGGAAGGGAGTTCCTGCTTAACAATCTGGTGGCTGGCGGGGTGGCCCTGGAAACACGTATTGTAGGCAGGATTCAGGGGGTGCAGTTTCAGGGACGGATACTGGAACTGGAAGGGGAGAGGCTGAAGCGGGCAGAGAAGGCATACCTGCGGCGCTTTCCCATTGCCACGCTTATGGAGACCCACCTCTGGTTACTCGAACTCACCTACCTGAAATTCACCGACAACACTCTCGGCTTCGGCAAAAAACTGGTATGGACGGTAAACGGTAAACGGCGTCCGGTTTCCGGTTAACGGTAGCCGGTAGCTGCGCCCCGTGATCTGCGCCCCGTGCCCTGCGCTCCGCGCTCTGCGCCCCGTGGTCCGCACCCCTTGCCCTCTACGCCCTTATACGCCCTTATACGCCTGACACCGTTTACCGTATGCCGTACACCGTTTTTCCATATCTTTGCCCCAAACTCAACACTTAAACCATGTTTTCAGGAATAGTAGAAGAAGCAGCAAAAGTCGTCAGGCTGACCCGCGAAAAGGAGAACCTCCACATAACCCTCACATGCTCATTCGCCCATGAGCTGAAAGTCGACCAGAGCGTGTCGCACAACGGCGTCTGCCTCACAGTGGTGTCGGTCGAAGGAGAGGCCTACACCGTCACAGCAATTAAGGAGACCCTCGAAAAGAGCAACCTCGGCCTTCTGCAGGTCGGCTCGAAGGTCAACCTCGAACGCAGCATGCGCCTCGACGGCCGCCTCGACGGCCACATGGTACAGGGCCACGTCGACCAGACAGCGGTATGCACCTCGGTGCGCGAAGCCGACGGCAGCTGGTACTACACCTTTGAATACGAACCGGCACAGGACGACTACATAACAGTCGAAAAGGGCTCGGTCAGCGTCAACGGCGTCAGCCTCACTGTCGTCAACTCGCGCGAAAAATCGTTCGAGGTTGCTATCATCCCCTATACCTGGCAGGTCACCAACTTCCACGACATCAAGGCCGGAACGGTCGTCAACCTAGAATTCGACATCATCGGAAAGTACATCGCACGTATCCTCAAACAGCAGCTTGGAAAGTAGGAAGAAACGAATAGACCTCTCCGACAGCGCGAAGCCCGCCGAGCTCGAGAGTAATCCGGCCGACTCAACCGGACTGGCATCGCTGGTCATTACTCTCATTATCATTGCCGTAGCCATCACAACCACACTTCTCTTTTCCGGGGGAACCGGGGCCTCGCTGCCGGCATGGAAGATTGCAGGCGCAGCTGTAGCCGCCGCGGTGGCAATGTTCCTGCTTGTCAGGTACATCATCACCCGCTATGTGCAATCGCGTCTCGATGCAGTCTACCGCATTGTAAATACTGCAACCACCAGCCACAGGGCACGCAAGCTTGAGGATGTTGAGAAACAGGTACTCGAGTGGGCCCGAGGCAAGGAGACCGAGATCAGGGAACTCAGAGACACCGAGGTGTGGCGCCGCGAATTCATTGGTAACGTATCGCATGAACTCAAGACGCCCATATTCAATCTGCAGGGACTGATTCTTACGCTTCTTGACGGTGGACTGGAAGACAAGTCGATAAACCGGCTATACCTCGAGAGGGCTGAAAAAAGCATCAACAGGCTGATTGCAATCGTTGAGGATCTGCAAACAATCAGCCGCCTCGAAAGCGAAGCCAACACTCTTAAGATGAGCCGCTTCAACCTGCGGAGACTGGTCGACGAAGTGATAGATGCCAATGAGGTAAGGGCTGCCCAGAAGAAGATCAGGCTAAGTGCCACACCCGGAAGGGAAACCTGTATTGTCGAGGCCGACCGCAAGCGGATATACCAGGCACTGGCCAACCTGGTGGTAAACTCCATTAATTACGGTAAGCCCGATGGCTATACAGAGATCTCACTTACGGTCTTTGGCGAAAAGGTACTGGTCGAAGTCGAAGACAATGGCGTAGGTATTGAGGATGAACACCTGCCTCGCATTTTCGAACGGTTTTACCGTGTCGAGAAGCACCGTTCCCGCGACAGCGGGGGTACCGGACTGGGTCTCTCAATCGTGAAACACACAATCGAGGCCCACGGACATAAGGTCATGGTAAAAAGCAACCCCGGCGAAGGAAGCACCTTCTCATTCACCCTGTCGCTGGCATAACCCGATAGCCTGTGAAATTGCTCAAGATCATAGCGTTGATAACACTCTCCCTAACGGCAGGGGCACAGGAAAAGTTGCCGTCACCAGCTTCCCCTACCCAGGAGAGAGGCATTGAAATCGTTGCCGTCCATCCACATAATGTCTGGATTGAACTCGACATAGACTCGACGGCGATGGCCATCGACGTGAGGTACAGGTTTGAATATCGCCGGGGCCACGTGGCAAACGCAGTACTGCTCTCTGGTAAAAGGCAGACAGAAAGGTTTGCCGCCACAACATCTAAAAACAGGACTCTGTTCCTCTACTGCACCACAGAAACCAGGGCCCGCCAGACCGCAGAAATCCTGATCGGAAAGGGATTCAAAAAGGTATTCGTCATCGAAGGAGGCTTCAACAACTGGAAAAGCACAAACCTCCCCTACAATACAGGCCGCTGACCACCCCGGGCCACCAGTATTCTCCATAGTTTACCCTGATCTCGCCAGTCCCTTTAGTTCACTATAGTTCACTCCATGACCTCTGGTCTCGCCAGTCCAATTAGTTCACTTCCAATTCCGGTGAAATCGATGAGTTTACCCCCTTTTATTTCAGGTATTTTTTTTTGAAAATAATGCTATCTTTACCCATCTATTATTAATCCTTACGGCTATGGCAGAGAAAACGAGGTATAATGACGAGGAGCTTGAGGAGTTCAAACAGATCATCCTTGCCAAGCTCGAGAAGGCGAAGAAGGACTATGAAGTGCTGAAGGCCAGTATTACCCATGAGGAGAGTAACGACACAATGGATACATCCCCCACATTCAAGGTATTGGAGGAGGGAGCTACCACGCTATCGAAGGAGGAAGCCGGTCGCCTCGCACAACGGCAGCTGAAGTTCATACAGCATCTGCAGGCTGCTCTCATACGTATTGAGAACAAGACCTATGGTGTCTGCCGTGAAACCGGTCAGCTGATTGCAAAGGAGCGCCTTCGTGCAGTGCCGCATGCGACGCTCAGTATGGATGCAAAACTGAAACAGAAGTAACAGAGATTACCTGTTATAATCAGAGGCCGGCTTGCCGGTCACGATTCAGAGACTGAAAACAACCTGAAAAGACCGCCGAAAGGTGGTTTTTTCATTGCAGAGTGCCGTAGGTGCTGACCTCTTGTTTATTGCATCAGATAGATTATATATCCTGAATAGAGGGCTACCAGAACTCCCGCTTCCCACCTGTCGAGCCGTTTCCGCACCCCTGTGAACATGGCAATAAAAAGGAGCACCGTCCCGCCGGCAAGCACCCACATATCAATGTTAAACCCCTGATCCCACCCCAAAGGCCTTATCAAACTGCTTACACCAAGAATCAGCAGTATGTTGAAGATATTTGATCCTATCACATTGCCCACTGCTATGTCAATATTCTTTCGATATGCGGCCACCACTGATGTTGCCAGTTCTGGCAGCGATGTTCCCCCCGCCACAATCGTAAGACCGATCATCTTCTCGCTCATACCCAGCAACCCTGCAATTGTTACTGCATTGTTTACCACTATCTTACCGCCGAATATCAGCCCTGCAAGTCCTGTTGCTATGTAAAGCCAGGCTTGTTTGTTTGGGTTGACTGATGATTCAGCTTTTTCAGGTTCGGGTCCCGTCTGCACTGCACTCTTGATATCCTGCCCGCCGGTCTCAGCCACTGATGCCGGTCTTGTACCCCTCCCGGCATCCCTGAAAAGATACCAGAGAAAACCTGAGAACAGCATCAACAACACTACACCGTCAAGACGCGACACCGTTGTCGTTCCGCCCTTGTTTATAAGGCCCGCCAGCACGAACAGAATCGCCGCTGCTGCCAGCGACATTGGTATTTCGCGCCATACCGTCGTTGAGCCTACTGCAAGCGGCCTGATAAGTCCGGCTATGCCCATCACCACAAAGAGGTTGAAGATGTTGCTGCCGATTACGTTTGCCAGCGACACATCGTCGAGACGGTTTATCGCCGCCACCACGCTTACAACCAGCTCAGGAGCCGAGGTTCCGAAAGCAACAATTGTAAGACCGATTACCAGGTCAGGTACCCTGTACCGGCGTGCCACCGCCGAGGCCCCTGCCACCAGCCAGTCCGCCCCCTTTATCAGCAGGGCAAAGCCAACCACCAGCAATAGTATCTCCCTTAACACAAGTTTATGATATTAAAACCACCTCTTCCTTCTGAAGTAATAAAACATGCCCGCCACGCTCAGCACAAAAACAAACCATATCGCCATGTATCCATACCTCCATTCCAGCTCCGGCATATAGTTGAAGTTCATGCCGTAGATACCGGCAATAAAGGTCAGCGGAATGAAAATGGTAGCCACTATGGTAAGCGTCTTCATTATCTGGTTCATGCGCTGATTCTGGATAGAGAAGAAAAGGTTTATATGGCTCACGATCTCGGCTTCAAGTGTTTCACAGTTCTCTATAAGAGTCATGCACAAATCTTTAAGCTCAAAATAATACTTCAGGTGCCGTGGCTCAATAAGACTGTTTTCCCCTCTTTCCACAACCTGGGCAAACTCCCTGACAGGGTACAGTGTCTTTCTTATCATGCTCACATGACGGCGATAGAGCTCCATTGTCTTGAGCAAAGCCGGTGAAGGATCGGTCTTCGTGTCAATAAGGTTGAACTGATCGATGTCCTTCTGCAACAACTGTAAGGTTTTAAAGTAATTGTCAAGTATTGACTCCAGCATTACATATTGGAGATAGTCTGCCCCACGCTCTCTCACAATACCAATGCCCTCCCGCAGCCTCGTTCTGATATGATCGAAATAATCAGCCCGCTTCTCCTGAAATGACACCAGCCAGTCTTTGCCCATTATGAAACTTATCTGCTCAGATTCAATCTCAGGATACCGTGATGGAAGTATTGATTTGATAGTAAGGAAATTGTATTCTTCAAACTCCTGGAATTTAGGCCTCTGGTTAACATCGAGAATATCCTGTATCGTAAGACTGTCAATACTGAGTTTCCTGCATATAGATACTATGGCGCCGGTGTCGTGAATTCCGTAGATATTCAGCCAGCTTATATTGCCGTCATTGCTCAGACTGCCGACCTCCCCGGGCGTGATTCTGTCAGTTTCACTTACCATTGCCTGGTTGAACCTGAATAGCTGGATGTCTATCTCCTCAACCTTGCTTTCGCCGGTGAAGACAAACTCATTCGGATCCTTCTTCTTTCGGTTAAGGATACTGTAATTGATCAGCGGAGCCCTGATCAGAGGTATGCTGTTCGGAATTTTCATACCCAAAGTTATTCAATAATTCTGACTAACCTGTCCGCAATCCGCAACCAACTGATCAAAAACGGATTTGATTTCATAGATTACGTTACGTAAAATATGAAACGCAATATTTGAAACAGGACTGACATTTCCAAAACATCTTTCATATGTCATTCTGGTAATTTAATATGGCCATAGGCATAAAAAGTGAAAATATTTATATATATTTGTGGGTGTGATAATAAAAAGTTGAATGACAGTACGACGTGATCTATATTTAGACCAGCTTTGCAGGTTTATCGATAAACCGTTGATCAAGGTAATAACAGGTATCCGGCGCAGCGGAAAATCTGTGATGCTCAGCCTGCTGATGGAGGAACTTCTTGGCAGGGGATTGTTGCCTGAAAGCATAATTCATATCAACTTCGACAGCCTGGAATACTCAGAAATAAAAACTGCTGAGGCATTATACCGTTTTGTAAGGGACAAATGTATGGCAGGCAAGCGTTCCTATATTCTTCTTGATGAGATACAGGAAGTTCATGAGTGGGAAAAGGCAGTGAATTCCTTTTTTACAGATATTGATGCCGATATTTACATTACCGGATCAAATTCAAATATGCTTTCGTCGGAGTTGTCTACTTTTCTGGCGGGCAGATATGTGGAGCTTAATCTGTTTACTCTTTCCTTTGCTGAATACCTGCATTTCAGAAAGGAACTTAAAGGTATTGAAGTGGAGAGTGCAAGAAACGATTTTATCGGATTCATGCGTTCGGGAGGGTTCCCTGTGATACATGTTTCGGAATATGATGAAGAGACCTCATCGAAGGTTGTGTATGATATATACTCATCAATTATCCTGCGAGATGTGGTTCAGCGTACCGGAATTCGCGACATTGAATTGCTCGAGCGGGTTATAAAATACCTCTTTGACAATATAGGCAGCAGGTTTTCTGCTGCAAATGTGGCAGCATATTTCAAGAGTCAGCAGCGCAGAATAGATCTCAATACGGTATACAATTACATTGATGCGCTTGAGAGTGCATTTATTATATACCGCGTTCCACGCTTTGATGTTAAGGGAAGGGAAATACTTAAGACCCTTGAAAAATGCTATGTGGGCGACCCGGGATTAATACATGCGGTAATGGGTTACCGCGACAGGTCAATTTCAGGTCTCCTCGAGAACATCGTTATGCTTGAGCTAATGCGGAGGGGATATCATGTCTACACCGGCCGTTCAGAGGAACGCGAAATAGATTTCATAGCCAGGAAGGGAGAGGAGACAATTTATGTTCAGGTCTCATTCAGGATGGAGGCCCAGTCAACGATTGACCGTGAATATGCTCCGCTTCTGGAAATCCGTGACCATTATCCGAAGTTTATCGTTACTATGGACGAGATATGGAGAGACAACTATGAAGGTATCAGACATTTGCACATAGCCGACTTCCTTCTTGCCGCATTCTACTAACAGTAACTTTTACTGCGCCCTGCGCTCTGCGCCCTCTGCCCCGTGCCCTGCGCTCTGTGCCCCGTGCCCCGTGCCCCGCGCCCTCTGCCCTGCGCCCTCTGCCCTGCGCTCTGCGCCCCGTGCCCTGCGCCCTGCGCCCCGCGCCCTCTGCCCCGTGCCCTGCGCGGCACCGAAGGTGCCACTACGCCTTTTTTATTATCACTTTTACTGCCAGATCGTCAATCTCTATCTCCTTTGCCCTGGCGCCGTTAAGGTCGGCTGACACCTTCACCTCGGTTGCAAGGGTCTGTGCTCCTATGTATCCGGCGTGGGTCTCAACGGCTTCGCGTATCATATCGTGATCCTCAATCAGCACCGTTATCTTGTCGGTTACTTCGAAGCCGCTCTCCTTGCGGAGATTCTGTATGCGGTTGATAAACTCCCTTGCTATTCCTTCGTGGCGAAGCTCCTCGGTAACGGTAATGTCGAGTGCCACCGTCAGCTTGCCTTCGTTGGCCACAAGCCATCCGGGTATGTCTTCAGAGATTATCTCGACGTCGGCAAGCTCAAGGCGGTGCTTTTCACCGGCGGCGGTAAGCTCAAACGACCCCTCCTGCTCGAAGCGCATAATATCCTCCTGGCTCATTGCCGACACTGCGGCTGCCACATCCTTCATCGCCTTGCCGAACCTCGGACCGAGCGCCCTGAAATCGGGCTTAATCTTCTTCACCAGTATGCCGGCGGCGCCGTCAATATATTCAACCTCCTTTACGTTTACCTCGGTAAGGATGAGGTTCCGCATCGCCTCAAATTTCTTCCTGAAAGCCGGGTCGATAACCGGCACCATTATTTTCGCCAGCGGCTGGCGTACCTTCAAACTGACCTTCTTGCGCAGTGCCAGTATCATCGATGAAAACTTCTGGGCAATCTCCATCCTCTCCTCCAGCTCCTTGTCAATCAACGACGAATCCCATGTGGGAAACAACTCAAGATGAACTGACACCCCCTGAGCCCCCTGCCCTGTACCCTGTACCTTGTACCCCGCACCCTGCACCAGATCCACAAACAGTCTCTCCATATAGAACGGCGCCAATGGAGCCCCAAGCCTGCTTACTTCCAACAGACACCTGTACAGCGTCTGATATGCTGCCAGCTTGTCGCTGTCCATCTCACCACCCCAGAAGCGCTTCCGGTTGAGCCTCACATACCAGTTGCTGAGGTTCTCAGTGACGAAATCCTGTATCGCCCTGCCCGCACGTGTAAGGTCATAGTCCTCGTAGCACTCCTCCACCTCACGTATCAGTGAGTTAAGCAGCGACAGTATCCAGCGGTCAATCTCGGGTCTTTCTGAAACGGGAACCTCAGGCTCCTCGCCCGTGAAGCCGTCGATATTGGCATAGAGTGCAAAAAAGGAGTATGTGTTGTATAGTGTTCCGAAGAACTTTCGCCTGGCCTCCTCAACACCCGTCATGTCAAACTTCAGGTTATCCCATGGCTGTGCGTTGGTGATCATGTACCAGCGCAGCGGATCGGAGCCGTACTTTTCAATCGTGCTGTACGGATCGACGGCATTGCCCAGACGCTTCGACATCTTGTTGCCGTTCTTGTCGAGCACCAGTCCGTTTGAGATAATGTTTTTGAACGATACCGAGTCTGATATCATCACCGCGATGGCATGCAGCGTGAAGAACCAACCGCGGGTCTGGTCGACACCCTCGGCGATAAAGTCGGCCGGAAACCGGTGCTGGAAGCTGTCGGCTCCCTCAAAAGGATAGTGATCCTGCGCGTAGGGCATCGCCCCCGAGTCGAACCAGACGTCTATCAGATCCTCCTCGCGGCGCATCGGCTTGCCACTGTCGCTTACCAGTATTATCTCATCGACAAACGGCCTGTGCAGATCGAAAGTCTCGTAGTTCCCGCGGCTGTTGTCTCCTGGCACGAACGATGCAAGCGGATTGCTCTTCATGAACCCTTTGGCCACGGCCTTCTCAATCTCCTTCTTCAGCTCTTCGGCGGAACCGATGCATTTTATCTCTGAACGGTCTTCGCTGACCCAGATCGGCAGGGGTGTACCCCAGTAGCGCGAGCGGCTCAGGTTCCAGTCAACCAGGTTCTCGAGCCATTTACCAAAGCGGCCGATTCCTGTGGAGGCTGGCTTCCAGTTGATGGTGTTATTGAGCTCTATCATTCTCTCCTTCAGTGCTGTGGTGCGTATGAACCACGAGTCGAGGGGATAGTATAGTATGGGCTTGTCGGTACGCCAGCAGTGCGGATAGTTGTGTACATGCTTCTCGATGCGAAACACGCGGCCCTCCTGCTTGAGCCAGACGGCTATGTCAACATCGAGCGATTCATCCTTGCCGTTGAGGGAAGGATCATATTCGTTTTTCACAGGCCTTGCCTCGAAGTCGGCGTAGCTGTCGGTGTTTACCATGGTGCGGACAAACTCCTCGTCCATGTCGGCGATGGGTACCATATAGCCGCGCTTGTCGACGAGAGGCGACATGGTTCCGTCTTTGCGCTTCACCATCAGCGCGGGAAGACCGTTCTCCTTGCCGGCACGGTAGTCGTCGGCCCCGAAGGTGGGAGCGATGTGCACCACGCCTGTACCATCCTCGGTGGTAACGAAGTCTCCGGTGACCACGCGGAAGGCTCCTTCACCCGGGTTGATCCAGTCGAGGAGTTGCTGGTAGTCTATGTCCTTGAGTTTCCTGCCCTTGAATTCGGCCAGCACCCTGAAGGGGAATTTCTTGTCGCCATGTACGTACTCCTCGATTTTCAGTCCGGCGCTGGATTCGGGGAAGTATACGTTTTGGAGTGCCCTGGCCAGTACTACCGTTATTGGTTTTCCGGTGTAGGGATTGAATGTGCGTACCAGGACGTAGTCGATGTCGGCTCCAACGGCCAGGCCGGTGTTTGACGGCAGTGTCCACGGAGTCGTTGTCCATGCCATAATGCTCACTTCCGCGGTATCGGTGGCCTCGAACAGGAATTGTGACTTTGTGTTCCTGACAACATTGAAAAGAGCGACGCAGGTGGTGTCTTTGACGTCGCGGTAGCAGCCGGGCAGGTTGAGTTCGTGCGAGCTGAGGCCGGTGCCGGCGGCGGGTGAGTATGGCTGTATGGTGTAGCCCTTGTAGAGCAGGCCCTTGTCGAAGAGGCGGCGCAGTAGCCACCAGAGGGATTCGATGTAGCGGTTGTCGTAGGTGATGTAGGGGTCGTGCATGTCGACCCAGTAGCCCATGCGGCGGGTGAGGTCCTCCCACATGTCGGTGTACTTCATCACGTCGGTGCGGCAGGCGGCGTTGTAGTCGGCGACGCTGATTTTGGTGCCGATGTCCTCTCTGGTGATTCCCATGGCCTTTTCGACGCCAAGTTCAACGGGGAGGCCGTGGGTGTCCCATCCGGCCTTGCGGCGGACGTTGTAGCCGCGCTGTGTCTTGTAGCGGCAGACGGCATCCTTGATGGTGCGGGCCATCACGTGGTGGATGCCGGGGATTCCGTTGGCAGAGGGCGGACCCTCGTAGAAGATGAAGTCGCCGCGGCCGTCGATGTCACGGAGGCTGCGGTTGAAAGTGTCGGTTTCATCCCAGTATTTCAGAATGTCATTGTTAACCTTCGCGAGGTCAAGCCCTTTGTACTCGGGGAATCTCTTTGCCATTATCGGAAAATGTTACTGTAAAAAATCGCACAAAGATAGGAAAAAACGGTGAACGGTTAACGGTTAACGGCTAACGGTTAACGGCTAACGGCTAACGGCTAACGGTATCGGGTGCCGGGTATGCTCGCGCCCAAATTTTGAATACCACTGCCCGCACTTTTTTATTACAATGCCATGATCAGCTCTGAGTTGTTTACTGCTTTATATGCCCTGCATTTCAGTTCAAATCCGGGGTAAAGGTTTATGAATTTCCTGTATTTCGTCAGGCGGAACTCAGACTTGTCGAACTTCACTTCCACTGCGGAACCCCTTGCCTGGGTTTCGGGAATAACAAAATCCACCTCATTGCCGTCTGTTGTGCGCCAGTGTTTTATTGCGTCTGCACCGTGGAGCTGGGCGAGCCTTATAAACACATAGTTTTCAGAAAGGAGACCTCTGTCCATTCTCCCCACAATCGGGCTGAATTGATTAATTATTGTATTCCTGAACCCTGTATCGTTGAAATAGATCTTCGGCATCTTGGTGAGCTCTTTCCTTATATTTGAATAGAAAGGCCTTACCAGTGAAATATGAAAGCACTTCCTGAGCACATAGATGTAATTGTCAACAGCGGTAAAAGAAAGTTTCAATGTATTTGCCAGTTCATTGACATTAAGCAGTGATCCCGTCTGGTTTGCGAGGACAAGCATCAGATTATAGAACTTATCCTGGTGCTGGATACCTGCCTCAAGAACGTCGCGCCTGAGATAGGAGGTAAATAAATCCTTCAGGATCTCTTTCTTATCATTAATGCTGCCTGTTAGTATGACCGCCGGATATCCTCCGTAAATAAGATATTCGTCAAATAAAGACCTGGTTTGAGCTAATTGCGCAGAGGTGTAATCATCCCTGGTCCTTATTTCTTCCATTTCAGGGATAACGTTTTCAAATCCCTTGAAAGTGAGGAACTCGTCAAAATCAAGAGTATATAGGTTGAATATTCTTTTTCTCCCGGCAAGCGAATCCTTAAACTTGCTGTCGATATAGAATGCGCTGCTTCCTGTGGCGATGATTTTTATCCTCTCCTTGTATTTATCGTAGAGCAGCTTCAGGAAGCCGGAAGGATTATTCAGGTATTGAATCTCATCGAGAAGAACAAAAATCCTTTCTTTACTAAGGCGGGTGAACCTGAACAGGTTTTCAGGATTTTCATTCATGGCACTCAAAAAGGCAGGCTCCTTAAAAGTGAACAGATAAGCCTCTTCTCCATTTGCAGTCAAAAACCGGTGAAGTTGTTCCAGCATTGTCGTTTTACCAGTCTGCCGGGCCCCGGTAATTACTGAAACCTCATTCTTGCCGAGGTGTTCTTTTACCTCTCTGAGTAGTTTCCGTTCATACATCATTGGGAGATTAAATACATCGTAATAGTAGTATAAATTACTTGACAAATGAAAAATATCCGGATAAAAATCATTTACTAGTTAAATTTTACCTGAATTTTTACCCGCACCTCTTACCTCGTAACCCATAACCGATAACCCCAGCCCCGCACCTCGCGCCCCGTAACCGGTTTACCGAATTACCACCCTTCGTGTCGCCATCACCTTACCCTCAGACCTGATGATCAGTGTGTATACCCCGCTGCCGGCAACACTGAGGTCTATCTGATCTGCATTACCGGTAAGGCCTCCGGAGACTGCCGTGCGGCCTGAGTGAGAGACAACAAGGTATGTCAAATGGCTGGAACCGGCTGTCTCTGCAGGAAGCTCAATGGTGATTACACCATCTGTCGGTATTGGATATACCTTTAATTCCTGCCATTTCTGCAATTCAGCTCCTGTGGGGGTGTTAACAGTAACGATCAGATTATCGTTGTGCTCATTGCCGGCATAATCCTTAACTGTGAGAGTAACCACAAAATTGCCTGCGGTATTGAAGGTATGTACCGGAGAAACCCCAGACAGAACTATATTGCCAGAACCATCGTCGAATGTCCAGGTATAGCTTTCGATGCCGATATTGTCAGAACTTAATGAGCCGTTGAAGGAGACCTCCTCATACTTGTCGGTAATGATGTCTGCTCCGGCGTTGGCAACGGGTGGGGTGAGATCAATCCTGATGTAGACCGTTGTGGTGTCGCTGATATGCCCGACCCTGTCGGTTGACCTGAACCATATCTTGTGGGAACCCTCTCCCGTTGTTGGATTCCAGCCTGACTGAACCGTCTGCCACGGTCCTTCATTTATACTGGCAGAGAAGCCTGTTGATGCTATTCCGCTTCCTATGTCACCCGGATTGTCCCAGGTGAATCGCGGACTGCCATGGTTTGACCATTGAGGGTCGGGTGTGCTGCTGCCATTGCAGTTGTGCTCGGTAACCAGCGGCTGGTTGGGGCGGGTGTTGTCGATGTATATTACGTAGGGTGAGCCTGTGCTGGCAAGGCCCACATTATCAACTGCCCGGAACACGAAACTGTACTGACCGGTTCCGAATTCGGGATGCCAGACGGAACTTACTGTCTGCCACGAACCACTGTTGACACTCACTTCATACCTGTTGACACCGCTTCCGTTAAGTGGGTAGCCTGCGTCAATGACAGGCGGCCAGGCAAAATATGGTGATGTGTGTGCAGTCCACTGTCCCTGGGGTCCGCAATGGGATTCTGTAATACCTGGATTTGGTGGGGCTGTCTTGTCAATTCTGACATAAATCGGAGTGTTTGGGCTCACATTTCCTACATTGTCAACCGACCTGAAAAAGTAAGTTATACTACCTTCGGCTGTCGGGTTCCAACCGCTTGTAACAGTGTTCCAGGTGATGCCCAGGTTAAATGAAACCTCAACGCGGTTAAATCCGCTGTGAGCATCTGAAGGGGTACTCCATGTAAACCGTGGATTTACGCCTGTAACCCACGGCGGATTGGGAGAGGAGCTTCCTCCGCAGTTATGTTCGGTGACGACAGGAGTGGTAGGTGGAGTGGCGTCGACCCTGAACACTGAGCCTGCCACCATGGGGCTCCAGAGCCAGGTGCTGGGATTGAACTGGTAGTAGACCCTTACAATCCAGTCATAGGTTCCTGACGGAAGGTTATCAGGCCAGGTGAAGCATGAACCGGGCCCGCTGAAGTTCCTAACCTGGTTGTAGGTGCCGCCGTCGGTTGCCCTGACAGTAATCTCGACTGTGGTGTACGGATAGTTGAAATTGAATGAAAAATATGGTTTCACATTGGATCTCCAGCCGCTCCAGGTGGTTCCCGGAGCGCACTGATCGTATGAGACGACAAGATTTGAGAATGTCTGGGCCTCGGCGATTACCGGTATTGCCAAAAAAAGGAAAATTGTCAGTAATGTCTTGAATTTCATGATTATGGATTGAGGTTACAGGTAATTGCTTTTCAAAGATAAGAAACTCATGAAAACAAAGGAATTTTTTTCCACTGTGCAGCATTTGTTAGGATCGACCTTAGATTTCCCTTTAAGGGCATTTATGCGCTTCCTTGTCAGATTTTTGCGAAGCATATTTAGGATCGACCTGAGATTTTTTGGGATGAAGATCATAAAGCAAAGCTTATGAAGCAATGGATTTGAAGTAAGTTTTTTTTTTGGCCGGCCTGCAGATTTTTCAGGAATGAGGATTTTTCTAAGCGCATTTCTGCGCTTCCCTGATTACTATCTGCGAAGCATATTTAGGACCGACCTGAGATTTTTTGGGATACAGATCATAAAGCAGAGCTTATGAAGCAATGGATTTGAAGTAAGCATTACTGTTTGAGGACGACGTAGTCGGACGAGTTGTAATGCGTGGAATAAGCGAAGCTTTGATGATCCCCAAAAAATCTTAAGTCTTGATCTTTTTGGTTACTTTTTGGATCAAGCCAAAAAGTAACAATAGAAAAGAAAATTCTATCAGGCTGAACACTTTACTCAAGAGAATGCACCCCTGGATTCAAACATAAATGGATATTAATCGTTAAATTTGTAGTAGAAATAACCAAGGAAATCATGAACGTGGTTGAAAAAAGGGACTTTATACACAGTCATCTGCATCGTGCTGATGAAAAGACCATCAACGAGTTGTATGAGAAGCTTCGTAAAGCCAATGTTTTGAAGGAAAGACTGGAAAGCAGGGCTTTAAAGGCGGATGACGATATCTGTGCAGGCAGAATTCTTTCAAGAAAGGATATAGAGCAGCGGACAGCAACGATTGGACGCAAATGAAACTCGTCTACACAGAACAGGCTCTCTTGGGCCTTGAAGAAGCTTTAGCATTTATTTCTCACAAAGTACCCCATAAGAAGCTTATTGAGATTAGAGATGAAATCCTGGATTGTGCAGACACATTAGTCCTTCACCCTTTACAGGGACAAGAAGAACCGTATCTGGAACACCTTGGTTTAGGACATCGCAGATTAGTAGTAAGCCACTACAAGATAATATACAGGATTATAGAAGATTATATTTACATCACAGACATCTTTGACTCCAGACAAGACCCTGATAAAATGAAGGGATGACCCGATTAAATTTTTGGGCTACAAATCATGAGACGGCACTGAATTAATCGAGTTAGTAGTCTTTTTTAAGTCGCGCCGACTGAAAATCCCTTTCTCCTTTTGCTTCTTTCGTCGGCGCCACCTCGCTCCTTTACGCATGAAGGCACTCTATGTACATATTCCACTAAGCGCATTTATGAGCTTCCTTGTCAGCTTTCTGGGAAGCAATTTGGGATTGACCTAAGATTTCCCACTAAGCGCATTTATGCGCTTCCCTGGATACTCTCTGCGAAGCATATTTAGGATCGACCTGAGATTTTTTGGGATGAAGATCATAAAGCAAAGCTTATGAAGCAATGGATTTGAAGTAAGTTTTTTTTTTGGCCGGCCTGCAGATTTTTCAGGAATGAGGATTTTTCTAAGCGCATTTCTGCGCTTCCCTGATTACTATCTGCGAAGCATATTTAGGACCGACCTGAGATTTTTTGGGATACAGATCATAAAGCAGAGCTTATGAAGCAATGGATTTGAAGTAAGCATTACTGTTTGAGGACGACGTAGTCGGACGAGTTGTAATGCGTGGAATAAGCGAAGCTTTGATGATCCCCAAAAAATCTTAAGTCTTGATCTTTTTGGTTACTTTTTGGATCAAGCCAAAAAGTAACAATAGAATTAAAATAGTGCAGTTTAATACACATAACGTATAAAATAAGCTTATTGATAATGCTTATCAACACCCTAAGTGCAATAAATAACACTAATTATATAAAAATACAAATATTTCACCTATCTTCGTATCAAAAGAGCAACATAATGCACATAGACAATATAATTAAAACCCTCAGGGACCGCAGAACCTCCCTCAGAGTAACACAGGAAACACTCGCGGAGATGTCTGGTGTCGGCCTCCGCACACTCAAGCAGATCGAGAGCGGCAGCGGAAACCCCACTCTTGCAACATTGCAGCGGCTGGCCGATGTTTTGGGTATGGAGATCATCCTGCAGGTAAAGAAAACAGATGATCTGTCATGAGGAGGGCAACGGTATTCTATAAGGACGAAGAGGCAGGAATCCTTACCGCTCACGACGACGGATCATTTTCCTTCAGATATAACGACCTCTGGATGGCTGACTCCCGCAAGCCCCCCATAAGCCTTA
>CAYUOS010000039.1:0-24513 GCA_964446435.1 uncultured Rikenellaceae bacterium
GCAATTCTCACCTCACACCTCGCACCTCACACCTCACACCTCGCACCTCACACCTCGCACCTCACACCTCACACCTCGCACCTGGTATCCGGCACCTAGAAAGAATACCTGAACCGCAGGAAGAACATGTTGAGCTTTTCGCGGCCGGTTCCGAAGTCGCCTTCGAAGCGCTGGGCCAGCAGCGATGCCTCCATGTTGTCTGATACCGAGAAGGCCAGCGAGGGCATTATGAAATAGCCGTCTCCCAGCGAGGGGAAATACATGGCTGCCAGCGACCCTGTAAGCAACGGATGTATCGGGTACGAGACCTGTGCAAACCACGAGAACTTGCTGAATGAGATTGTCTTAACCGACAATGGCCTGAACCACAGGTCGGTGAAGCTGCCAAGCCCTATCCGGCTGAAATAGCCGTTGTAGATGACCTCACCGCTGAATGAGAGTGAGTTTTTAAAAATGTAGTTGATCCCGGCGGTCGCAAGAACCACACCCGAGGTGTCGGCAGCATTCTGCCTCGGATGGAAGTAACTCACCTCGCCGGTGAATCCGGTGCGGCCTATGCTTCCGCTCCATCCCGCCCCGGCAATCCAGTCGGTGGTGTCAGCCACCCCTCCCAGTAACTGAATGTCATATCCCCATTTGTTGAACCTGTACAGCATGGCGGCTGTCAGGCGGTTGTTACGGTCGATCTTCACGGCTGCTTCAAGCGTAGAGGTGTAGTCGGGATAAAAACGCAGCCTTACTGCGTCACTACCGGGACGTTCCTCATAATCGAAGTCAAAGAAGGAATAGCTGTTGAAGATGTCATTCGGATTCCAGACGAACGACTGACCCCAGTTGATGCGCTGCCGGCCAAGGGTAACATCGAACTTGCCGGTATGGTATTCGATGTTCATCCGGTCGAATGTGGTTACCAGCGCCATCGACATATTGTCGGCAACAGTGCCTGTCAGGAAATGAAGAAACCCTTCATCGCGGCTGACAATCTCTGCATAACCGGGTACCATCTTCACAAAATCACCATATATCAGCCTGTTTCTCATTCCTGCAGAGAATGTTAGCGATTCTCGCACGTACCACTTCAGGTTCAGCCTGTTGTGTACCAGGTTGTCGACTGTCCAGTACGAGTCAAACTCATCAAACATGGCTGTATTCATATACTTGACGTAGCCATTGAGACTAAGCTTCGATTGCTTTGCTGACTGACCCGATGCTGACTGACCGGCCACCGAATGGCCATTTACATCATACCCCGATGCTGACTGACCGGCCACCGATAGGCCATCTGCATCATGCCCGAATGTTGACTGGACATACGCAGCCTGCCCCGATACGTCATTACCCGGCAGCAGCCAGACGGCAAGCAGGCAGACTATAAGAGTATGTAACCTCTTCATCGCCAATGCAGTTTATGACCTTACATCCGACACCACATGACCATCCTCGATGGTAATCACCCTGCGGGCCTTGTTCATCACGCGCTGGTCGTGGGTTGAGAAGATGAAGGTAATATTCTCTTCCCTGTTAAGCTTCTCCATAATATCGAGCAGGACGGCAGTGGCCTTCGAGTCGAGGTTCGCTGTCGGCTCATCGGCAAGCACGAACTTCGGCTTTGATGCCAGCGCCCTTGCAACGGCGACCCTCTGTTGCTGTCCGCCCGACATCTTCGAGGGTCGGCTGTCTGCGCGTTCCTCCAGGCCAACGGCGGTAAGCAGTTCCATGGCACGGCGGCGCCTCTCTTCCCGCGAACGCCCCTGAAGCTCCATTATGAACTCCACGTTTTCGCGTGCGGTGAGTACGGGTATAAGGTTATATGCCTGGAACACAAAGCCTATGTTGTGCAGGCGGAAATCGATGAGCCGCGAGGGACTCAGTGTTGCGATGTCGGTCTTGTCTATCATTATCTGGCCGGAGGTAATAGAATCAAGGCCTCCGATAAGGTTCAGCAGTGTGGTCTTGCCGCTTCCCGACGGACCGACGATTGCGGCAAACTCACCCCTGTCGAATGAAAGGTCGATTCCGTCAACGGCTTTTACCTGTATCTCAGAATCGTTGTAGACCTTCACGAGTTTTTTGAGTTCAAGTATTTTCATCTCTCTGTATATTTTGCTTTTAATATCATTTTCAATTTACATATCAATTCTCAATGCTTCGGCGGGACGCAGCCTGATGGCCTTGCGGGCCGGATAGAGAGCGGCGATAACACCGGTCAGGGCAACAAGCATGGCCACGACAAGCAGATTGCCAATGCCTATTTCAGGATAGATAATCGCGTCAAAGCCGAGAGCATTGAGGCCCTCTGACCAGAAGCTGAGGTCGAGGCCCGTTCGGGCGGTAAGGGCTGTCAGTCCCACCGCGATGATGATGCCTGCCAGCCCGCCGGTGAGGCAGAGCAGAACCGTTTCGGTAACAATCATCGCAAAGACCCTGAGCCTGTTCATGCCGACAGCCATCAGCATTCCGAGCTCCTTAACGCGCTCAAGAACCACCATAAGCATGGTGTTGACGATGCCGAACCCGAGAGCGAGCAGTATTATTATTATAAATATGTACATCATCAGGTTCATGCTCTCGTTCATGAGCTCCATCTCGGGAAGCAACTGTGTCCATGTCATTACCGACCTGTCGGGATAGCTGGTTCTGATTGTTTCGGCAAATGTCTGTTCGGTACCGTTCTCGCTCATCAGAATAGCTATCTCATGAGCTGCGCCCTCATCGAGCCTGAGAAGGTTGCGCAGGTCGGTATCGCGTACGAATGCCTTCATCTCATCATAGGCGCTGTTGGCCGACCGGTATATGCCGGCTACCCTGAAAGCGCCTCCCGTTAGTGTGCCGTCCATCTCCGTCATCGTTATAACCACCCTTGAGCGAATTCCGGCCTTGAGCTTGAGGGCCAGCTTCTCACCTATCACTATCTGGTTTGCCCTCTCATCTTCGAAGTAGCTTCCCTCGATTATCAGTTCGTGAAGGTTGGTAACCTCTCGTTCGAGAGCCGGGTCGATGCCGGTAAGCATCACTCCTGAGCCGGTTTCGGCTGTTGCTATCATGCAGGTGGTCAGCACCCTGGGTGAGACTGCCTTCACGCCCTGTCTCTTTGAGAGTTCTGTCGCAACCTGAATTGCATCGGGCATATAATCATGAACCTCCTGGGTCTCGAGGAAGCTGGCATGATGTACCTGGATGTGAGACATCTCTGTTCTGATAACCGCTTCTATCCTCTGGTTTACCCATCCGAGCATAAAGGCAATTGTATATACGCCGGCGAAGACCCCGACCGCTATGGCGGCAATTATCACAAGGCTGCGGGTCTTGTTCCGCCAGATATTTCTCCATGAAACTGATAGTATCATTTCTCTCTCTTTATTCGTTTCAAAATCCTCACTGCTGCCTAAGCGCGCAACGCCTTTGCCACAACGAGCTTCCTTATCTTCACCATTGGATAGATTGCCACCACCATGGTAATGACAAATACTGTAACCACTTGGTTTACAAATATCCACGACCCGGTTCCAAAGAAAAGGTAGGGTTCAAAGCCATACTGAAGGTAGGCCTCGCCCACCTCACCGGGTAGTTCGATCGGATTGCCAACCAGGAGCATGATTACCGGGATGCTGACTGCAAAGCCGGCCAGAACGCCTGTAAGGCCAATGAGCACTGTTTCAAGGAATAAGACGGTGGCAAGCTTCGCCTTGTGCATTCCGACGGCAACCATCACTCCGAGCTCACGGCGCCTCTCGGCCAGCATCATGACCACGGTTCCGAAAATGCCGAAACCTATTACGATGTATAGGATGAAGAGCATCACCACGCCGCCGGCCTTGTCGCTTTCGATGAATTGCACGATTTCGGGATTGAGTTCGCGCCATGTGAGGACGGCGAGCCCGTCGCCGGCAATCTCCCTGATTTTGCGGTGGGCGGGGGCAACTGCGTCGTACCCGTCTGTCATGATTACCAGAGAGGTGAGCATGCCCTCTGCCGAGAAGAGCTCCTGAGCCCGGGACACATCCATGAAGACGCCAAGGTTATTCATCTGTGGTGTGCTGAAGGTGAGTATGCCCTTAATGGGGTACTGGCCCGCGGCTGTAACGCCCCTGTAGCCCTGACTTATAAGTATTATTGTGTCGTTGATTCCCAGGCCGAGGTACTTGGCAATATTCGCGGCGACCAGCACCCCCTCATCGCCGGTTTCAAGCATTGAACCCGCCGATATCCAGTGACCCAGGTTTGATGTCTGCCTGTCAGTAGCCGGTTCGAAACCTATTACCGCACCACCGCGGGTGTTCATTCCTGATGATATGAGGGCAAAACTCTCGAACCTCTCAGCGACTGTTGTTACAGTTCCTGAAGCCAGAATGCGTTCCCTGAGGTCATCGGAAGGGATAAATGCGTTGTTGACGGTTTTCTCCTGGGCGTAATCGGGATTCTGAACCTGCAGATATCCTGATGAGAGCCTTACCATCATGTCTATCATGTTGCCGTAGGTGCCATCCTGCATTGAGGCCATAATTGTTGCCAGAAGCACCCCGAAGAAGATGCTCGCCACCGTTATCAGCGTTCTGCGCTTGTTGCGCCAGAGATTCCGCTAGGCCATTATTAAGTATTTCATAGTTTATGTGTTATTAGAAGGTATCGGGTATCGGGTATCGGGTTGCGGGTTGCGGGCTTCGCCCTGAGCCCTGAGCCCTGAGCCCTGAGCCGTTCACCGTATACCGTATACCGTTCACCGTATACCGTTCACCGTTTACCGTATACCGTTCACCGTTTACCGTATACCGTTCACCGTTTACCGTTCACCGTTTACCGTTTACCGTACCCGTCTCATATTCTGCTGTGAAAAGAACGACTCCTCAATGGGAATATTGAATTTTATTGAGTTGACTGCTATTATCGTTTTCTGGTTTTTCTTGTCTGCCGGGATTATCTCAATCCTGGTAGGTATGCGTCTGCCATCCATCACCCTTACGTCGGATGATAACTCGGTTTTGATCAGGTATCCGTCCTCATCGAAGTATTCCGACTTCATCTGGTTGTACTCACTCTTGCTTATCCACTTAATGATTTTGCCCCACACAACGGCAGCCTCTTCGTGGGGCACAAGTTCGATCTTCCAGCACTCTGAGCCCTCTATTGTTTCTGTTCCAAGAAGCTTATGGTCGAAGTCCTTCACGATTGACGACTCCTTTAGAATGTCGTCATTTGTATAGTCTGAACCCATCCATCCGTCGGCCATCATTGAAGGAGGAAGCTTTATCATGCGACTGATTGATGGCATCCAGTTCCACATCTCGGTTCCCCTTTTCAGGAAAGCCTGTCCCTGCTCCTTCGCCGGGGCCAGTATAAGTGTCATGGCGTAGTCACTGCCCATGCTCCAGTTTTTGAACTCCACGGTACGTTCCCATGTGGGTCTGACGATGGTCATTGTCATATGGCTTTCACTTGATTTTTCGCCGTTCCAGCGCTCATCAGCCTTCCTGATTATTTCAGTAGCATCCTGTGCGGTCGTTGTGACTGAACTGCAGGCAGCAGCGATGATAAAAGCCGTCTTAAACAGTAGATACCTTTTCATGGTTTTATGTCTTGTTTAGAATACATTTTGATAATTCTCATTTCCATCTCCTCAACCGGGAACCCCTCACCCTGAAACAGGAAGTTAATGCACACCCCATCGAGCAGTGAACTGAAGAACCTGGCTTCAAGTTCAGGATTCTCATAGTTATTCTTCCTGAAATAAACCTCAATCATTCCCAAATATCGGTTAGATATCTCAGAGAGCTCCCTGCTGAACAAGTCGAGTGCAGGTGCCTGATACATCATCAGGAAGTAGAGTTTCCAGTAAGAAGGGTGTGACTTCACCAGCCTGAATGACTCCCTGATGAAATGGATTAGTTCATCGTGTGTCAGTATGCCGTCACGATTCGGATCGAAACCTGTGGTAATCGACTCGACACCGGTGAAGACTATGCTTCTGAGCAGTTCCTCCTTGCTTTTGAAGTAATTATACATCAAGCCCTTTGAGATTCCAGCCCTGGCAGCGATCATGCTGATTGAGGTGGATTGGTATCCCTGCTCTGCAAAGAGAGCCATTGCCGCATCCATTATCTTTTTGCGGGCGCTCTCTCTCATATCTCCGAATTGTTGTTTCGTGCGGGGCATGGGCCTGGTTACTGGTTGGTGTTTTCTGTTTGCTGTTTTCTGTTTGCTGTTTTCTGTTTTCTGTTTTCTGTATTCTGTTTGCTATTTGCTGGTTTACTCCGGTCGTGAGCTCGCTGCGCTCCTCGGTTCTGGTTGATGGTTGATGGTTAGTGCTGCATTTATGACTGAACGTTCGGTCAAAGATAAAAACAGAAAAAATATAAATCAAAACTTTTTTAAAAATTTCTTAACCCCCCCGGCTTTGTTTCATCATTTACCAGCGAAATCTACCATTTCCCAGCTAAATCTATCGAATGGGGTTGTGCCCCTGTCCTAACCGGGTACCTGGCACCTGAACCGAAGCCGGCTTGCCGGGCGAGCTCGCGACCGAATGGGAGCAACCGAAGCCGGCTTGCCGGGCGAGCTCGCGACCGAATGGGAGCATACCCGATACCTAGACCGTCTTAACTATGTCCCACACGAAGGCCCGTATCCCTACCTCTTCATTTATCGAGTCAATCTTTCTCACCTTCTCGAGGAGGGGATCAACCATCTCATCATCAACCATTACGTACATGGCCGAGTTAATTTCAGGCCAGGTGTGGGTTCCAAGGTGAGGCACGCCGTCTCTGGTGCCCCTGCCCTGAACGTTCTCGACCATGCTGTAGCCCCTTATGCCCAGGCTGGTAAGCATATAGTCGATCTTCTCGGTATGAGCCTGGTTGTATATTATCATTACTGCTTTCATCTCTTTTCTTTTCAATTGATGTCTATTCCATTATCTTCAACTATTGTCAGTAAGTGGATCCGGATTCACGGTCCGGACCACCAACTGAACCAAGCCTGTTTATTCATCAAGGAATTTGAGCTCCTTGCGAAGGCTTTTAAGCTTGTCGCGCTCTCCCTTGCGGGCAAATATTACATAAACCACCGGCACAATCACCAGGGTAACGAATGTCGAGAAGAGCAGTCCGCCAATAACTGAGATACCCATCGGACTCCAGATTTCAGAGCCTTCACCCACACTCATTGCAAGCGGAAGCATGCCAAGCATTGTGGTGAGCGATGTCATCAGAACCGGACGAAGACGTGAGCGTCCTGACAATGCAACTGCTTCATAGAGTTCCATGCCGCGTTCACGCATCAGGTTGATATAGTCAACAAGTACGATGGCGTTCTTAACGACGATACCGATCAGCATCACCGCTCCGATTCCGGCAATGAGGCTGAGGGTGGTTCCGGTGATGAAAAGCGCTATGGCTACCCCCGCGAACGAGAACGGTATTGCTATCATTATAATAAGTGGCATCTTGAGCGACTCAAACTGCGAGGCCATTACAAGGTATACCAGCACAAGGCTGAGCACCATCAGCAGTCCGAGGTCCATGAAAGACTCCATCTGCTCCTCAATGGCACCTGAAATCTTAACCTGCACTCCCGATGGAATATAAGTATCTTCAATTGCCTTCTGTAGCTCTGCATTCAGTTCGTTCAATGGTTTCTGGTATGGAGTCAGTGATACTGAAACCATACGCTCTCTCCTCTTTCTTTCTATTGTCGGCGGCGACCAGAACTCCCTGATTTCGGCTATCTCAGCCAGTCTTACCATCTGACCCTGAGGATTCATTATGGCTATGTTCTCTATCTCGGTAAGAGTGTTGGTGAATTTCCTGTTGTACCTGACAACCACATCATACTCATCACCAAACTGCCTCAGCCTTGTTGCCGTCATACCGGCCACACGGTTCTTTACCATGTTCGAAACAGTAGCTGTATTGAGACCATGCATCATCATCTTCTCCTGGTTCAGCAGAATCTGCAGTTCAGGTTTTGACCTGTCGCGGCTTATCTGCACGTCCCTTGCTCCTTCAATCTGCTTGATCTTTTCCGAAAGCTCGGCTGCTACAGCATTGGTCTCATCGAAATTGTAACCGTAGATCTCCACGGAGACACCCGATCCGCCAAACATGCCTCCATCACCGGTTGAAACGCTGTAGTTGACAATCTCAGGGAATACCTTCAGCCTTTCGCGCAGGTCATCAGAGATCTCCCAGACAGTACGTTCGCGCTCGAGCACCGGCACAAGCCTGACCGTAAACCTGATAGTATGGGTTCCTCCGGCATTGAAAAGAGATACAAAACCGCCCCTGTCATCTGAGCCTGTAGATGATGATATAAGGTCAACTTCGGGGTATGTTTCACTGATCAGGTTGGTAATCTTTTCGGTCGTCAGCAGGGTCTGGTCGGACCTGGTTCCTGTCTGAAGCTCAACCGAAACACTGAAACGCGACTCGTCAGATTCAGGGATGAACTCGGTTCCTATCACACCGAACAACGACATCGACACAACAAAGAATGCGATCGATACGATCGAAACCATCGTTTTGTGACGAAGTGACCAGCGGAGGGTTCTCTCATAAAACCTGTCGAACCCGTCAAGTGCTACCTTAACTGTTCTGTCGTAGCTGAGACGGCCCGGATTCTCCTTTTTTGGCCTTAGTCGAAGCATCAGCGAACTCAGCGTTGGTGTAAGGGTAATGGCTGCCACGGTTGAGGTAACAACTGTTATTGTCACAATCAGACCCAGCTGGCGGAAAAGAACGCCTGTAAGACCGCTTACGAATGTCAATGGCATGAAGACGGCCACGACAGTCAGCGTTGTAACGATAACGGCCAGCCATACTTCGTTTGTCGCATAAATTGCCGCTTCGCGCGGACGGCTGCCTCGCTCGATATGTCTCGTTATGTTTTCGAGTACCACAATGGCATCGTCAACAACCATACCTATTGCGATTGAGAGCGACGACAACGAAATAATGTTAATCGAGGCATCGGCCAGAAACAGGTAGATAAACGCGACGATAAGAGAAATCGGTATCGTAATGATTATTATTATCGATGCACGCCAGCGTCCAAGGAAGAAGAGCACAACCAGTATCACAAATATGCCTGCAAACATCAGCGCAGAGGTAAGGTTGTTTATTGAACCCTGAATGAAGTCAGCGGTATCAAATATCTTCTCGATCTTAACATCAGGAGGCAGTGTCTTTGCAAGCTGTGTGAGCTGCTTGTCAATCTCACGTGCTATCTTGACGGTATTGGCACCCGACTGCTTCTGAATAAAGAGTCTCATGCCCTTCTCTCCGTTGACCTGCTCGTAGAGACGTGTGTCGCGGATGGTATCGCGAACCTCGGCTACATCGCGCAGGTAGATATTGTTGCCATTGAAACTGCCGACAACGATATTGCCTATAATATCACTCTCGGGAAATTCACCCTGAATTCTGAGTGGATAGTCGAACTGCCCCATCTCAAGGTAACCTGCCGGCATATTGAGGTTTTCGGCTCTCAGAATGTTGCCGATCTGCTCGACTGAGAGGTTAAAGGCCTCAATCCGGCGCGGATCGATTTCAACATATATTGAGCGTCCCGGAACACCGGCAAGGTTTACGGAACCCACCCCCTCAATACGGTTTAGCGGATTAACTATACGCTCATCGAGAATCTTCTCAAGACCGGCATAACTCTCATTCGCAGTTATCGCGTAGAAGATAATCGGCATCATGCTCGAGTTGAACTTCAGAATGACAGGCCTCTGCGCATCTTCAGGCAGAAACTGCTCAATGAAGCTCAGGGCACTTCGGATGTCATTCGAGGCCTCATCGAGGTTTGTCTCATATTCAAACTGAAGGAATATAACTGAGTTGTTGTCACTCGAGGTGGAGGTTATCTCCTTAAGATTGCTAACCGAGTTGAGTGCATCCTCAATCGGCCGCGTAATGTTGGTCTCTATATCGGAGGCACTGGCCCCGGGATATTGCGTAAACACCGACACAAAAGGTATCTCTACCTCTGGATAGAGGTCTACCGGAAGGTTTATCAGTGAATAAAGCCCCATCACAACCAACCCGACGAAAATCAGGATTGTCGTTACAGGTCTCTGAACTGAACTTTTATAAATGCTCATCTTTACTTGATTCTAAAGTGTAACTATCTGACTACCTCTACCTTATTGCCTGCAGTGAGCCTGGCCTGACCCTGTGTCACAATCCTGTCACCCTCGCTGAGTTTGTCGGAAATAATCTCAATCATATCGTCGTACCTCTTGCCTATGGAGACCTCGATCCTTTCCGCGACACCGCTTTTCTCAACAAAAACGTACCTGATGTTGGTTCCCTCCTGCACCAGCACAGTCGCCGCCGGCACAACAAAAGCCTCAATACGGGCGAGGTCCATCGCGGCCCTCACAAACATCCCCGGCCTCAGTTTTTCATTCTGGTTCGGAACCTCGACCTCTGTCTGGAATGAACGCGTCATGGCGCTAATGGTAGGATGAACAAGGTGAACCTTACCGGTGAAGACCTCTCCGCTGTAGATATCTGAGGTGATGCGCACTGGCATACCCCTCCTGATAAGCGGGAAGTACTGCTCGGTTATGTTAAGGGTTACCTTAACCGGATTGATCTGCATGATTGTTACTATTGCAGCCTTACCGCCACTTGCAGCTGTCGGGGCTCCCGAATACATCTCACCGGCCTGAAAATAGCGGCCGGTAATAATGCCGTTGAACGGGGCCTTCAGCAGGGTATTCTCCTCGAGGAATGCAACATTTGACTTAAGCACATCATACTGTGCCTTAAGCTGATCGTACTGTTGCTGGCGGGTGCTTCCTGTCTGAAGAAGGGTGTCAAGCCTCGCCAGATCTTTCTCAAGGTTGGCCAGCTGTATTTTTGCCTGCATAAGCTGTGTGCGGTCCATCTGAAAAAGGTTGTCCCCTTTTCTTACCCTGTCACCAACCTCAACAAATAACTTCTCGATGCGGCCCGGTGTCGAAGGACTCACATTTACCTCCTCAAAGGGTAGTACGGTAGCCGTGAAGTCAATCGTACTGGCTATGGTAGACTTTGAAAGTTCAAGAACCCTGACCGGTATTGCCGCAGTTTCAGGTGCAGAGTCAGCTGCCTCTGAGGACTGCTGTTTCGGGGAAGAGCATCCTGCCAGCATTGCAGCAACTATTGCTATCGTCGTAAGTGATTTAATGTAGTTCATTTCTCTGTATTGTTTATGTTGTTGTTTTTCCTTTCTGTTCTTAAAAGTTGCCAAGCAGTTTGTCGAGGGCTACCTTCGACTGCAGCAGGGTCATAAGTGCACTTATGTAGTTGTTCTCTGCCTGCAGGTAATTGGCATTGGCCTGGGTTACCTCAAGGCTTGATGCCATTCCCTGCCTGTACTTGTTCTCGACGCTGGCGTATATTCTTTTTGATACCTCAATGTTGGCTTTCTGCAGATTATACTGCTCACGGGCATTCACCAGGTTATACCTTAGCTGCTTCTCCTGAAGCCTCAGCTGCTCAGACATCATCTCCCTTCCGGTACGTGTCTTCTCGAGGTTTATCTGCGCCTGCCTTATCTTTGAATAGCGTGTTCCGCTGGCAAATATCGGAACCGAAACCTGAAAGCCCAGCATTGAGTTCGGGAACCATTGCAGGTCATTAAGCTTGTCGCCCATACCGCTCTTCGAGTAGGAGTAGAAACCTGAGAGTGTCGGCAGAACAGTTGCCTTTTGCATCTTGAGAGACAGCTCCGACATCTGCTCCTGACTCTCTATAAGTCTGTAGTTCACATTCTTGTTAAGATTGAACTCCGTCTCGAGAACTCTTGAGACATCTGTAGATGCAATCACTGATGCCAGTGACTCTGTCAGAACCAGGCGTGTCTCAGGCGAAACACCCAGCTGGAACCTCATCATATTGTAATTCAGTTCGAGTGTTCTCTCCATTGAGCTTTTGGTATTCCTCATCATCGACACATTCGACTCCATCTGGTCAACGTCTGTTGCCTCAGCCATACCTGCCGAAAGCATCGTGCGGGTTGACTGAAGTGTCTCCTTCAGGGCAGCAATATTGCCGTCGAGAATCTTCATTGACTCCTCCGAAATCAGAATCAGGTAGTATGACATTATAACAGCCTCCCTGGTCTCCTGCTCGGTGCGCTCGAGGTTAAGCTCATTCAGCTTACCTGCCAGTTGCGAGGTCTGCACACCCACCAGGTATGGAGCATTGAAGAGCAGCAATGAAGCCTGGGCTCCGAAGCTCGAGTTGTATTTTGAGCCAAACTGAACCGGGATCTTGGTTCCGGGCTGACCGAAAAACTCACCTGGAAGCAGCGTTGTCATCAGCTTCAAGTTGTCGTTCAGTGATGCGCTCGCATTCACCTGCGGCAATCCGGCTGAAATTGCCTCCCAGAGAATATACCTTGAGGATTCAACATCATACCTTGCCGATACCACGGCCAGGTTGTTGTTCAGTGCGTAGTCCTGAGCCTCCTTCAGCGAAAGTGTGAGCTCTCCCTGCGATGCCTGTGCACGAATTGAGGTTGATGACAGCATGATTAACAGCGTCATCACAATGATGGTTAAAGGTTTCATTCTATTCATATTACAATATTTCATTCTGTTCATTTTCTGTGTGTTCCATTAAAACTGCAGAGTAAATCCCTCTGTATGCTTTTCAAGAAGCTTTATGCCCTTGGTGGTGCAAATACCACGTAAAAGATTGATATACAAATTGGCTATAATATCCTGCCTGGCGAAATCTGCCGAAGGAAACAACTCAAAGTCGCCTGTAAGCCTGAAAACCCCGAACATACCCCTGTTAACAATCTCGGGATCGATATCGGGACGGAAAGTACCCTCGGCAATACCCTGGTCTACAATATCCCTTGAACCAGTAAGGTCAGGGATGGTGCAGATACCACTCTTCTCAATTACATGATGATATTTCTTCATGTCGGTGTAAAAGGCCGGACTCATGTTCCTGAAATGGTCACCGGTGAGCCGCAGGAGCTTGAAGATCGCCTCAATGACATTCTTCGACTCCTTCAATGTTGCTACGACCATTTCCTTCCTTTTCTCCTCCATGCACCTGATGACAGTAACCAGCAACTCATCCTTGTCTGTAAAATTCTCGTAGATGGTCCTCTTCGAGATGCCAAGATTCGATGCCAGCATGTCCATCGTAACAGCCCTGATTCCGTATGTCCGGAACATCACTGCTGCCTCTTCAACTATCCTGTTTTTGCAATCGTTCATGATCTGATAACAGATTTGACTGCAAAAATGTTTAAACTTTTTCAGTTTTAAAAGTTTTCTATTGTAAATGAACGATTGAAATCTGTGAATGCCTGATTTCTGTCGGTGAACGGATTTTACGTAATTTTGCCTATCTTGTATTGTTGTACTAATTTCTTTGCCATGAAAACAATTTACCAGGTCGATGCATTTACAGCAGAGCCCTTCTACGGCAACCCCGCTTGCGTGGTAATAGCCGATGCCAATACCCCTCAGGAGTTGATGCAGAGTATCGCTGCCGAAATGAATGTCTCGGAGACTGCCTTTGTGATACCTATGAAGACAGGACTGACAATAAGGTGGTTCACCCCTTTGGCGGAAGTGAACCTGTGCGGACATGCAACACTTTCGGCAGCACATATTCTGTATGAGACCGGTTACATCAAACCAGGTGAGGATATTCTGTTCCAATCGCGTTCGGGTGAGCTGAAGGTGTCGAAATCGGCATCGTGGCTGACGCTGGATTTTCCTGCCTATCCTCTTGTGTCAATGGCAGTGCCGGAGGTTTTTCAGAAGGCAACAGGTGTTGCCCCTGTTGAACTTTACAGCAGTATCAACGACTGGATTCTGGCATTCGTCGACAGCGAATATATTGTTCGTGAGGCTAAGCCCGACTTTGGTGCAATGAAGCAATCGGGATTGGGTCACCTGATTCTGACGGCCCCCTCTTCAGAGACAAATTTTGATTTTTGTGTACGCTGTTTTGCCCCTTCGATAGGCATCGATGAAGATCCTGTTACCGGATCGGCCCACTGTGCCCTTACCCCCTTCTGGCACCGCAAGACCGGACGCACCGAGTTCATCTCCCACCAGGTATCAAAGCGGAGCGGCATTCTGAAGGTAGCCATGAAAGGCGACCGCGTTCTTATATCAGGACAGGCAGTAACGGTCTTCCGCGCCGAAATGATGATCTGAGGAACGGTAAACGGTATCCGGTTACCCTGAGCTCTGCGCCCCACCTTCGCCCAGGACCTTCGCCAAGGCTACTGTCCTCGGAGAGCTACGGTGGGCAGAGCATGCACCACTGCGCCATTCTACGCCCTTTACGCCTATTACGCCTTCTACGCCCTATTTCTAATGCCTCATATAGGTTTTCTGGACAATCTTCCAGCCATCCTCGAACTTATAGAGAAGCAGATAGTCGGTGAAGAGCAGCTTTGTACCGTTTTCGATAAGCCTGATCTTTGCCATGGCAGTGTAGCCTGTAACATCAATCATGTCGTACTCAACGGTGATTTTGCGGTCGGGTATATTACCTGAGGCTTTTGTCTTCTCAACACTCTCTATCCAGTTATAGATCGGTGTGTGCGTGATCTGGTTGCTGGCCGGATTATAATTGGTAATGAAGAAGCCCGGATAGAAGCATTTCTTTGTTACCTCAGTATTCCCAAAGTTCTGTAGTCCGTCAACATAGCCGGTCTGAATTACC
Source organism: uncultured Rikenellaceae bacterium (assembly GCA_964446435.1). Taxonomy (GTDB): domain Bacteria; phylum Bacteroidota; class Bacteroidia; order Bacteroidales; family VadinHA17; genus SLNP01. The sequence goes on from CAYUOS010000039.1 coordinate 14,688, forward strand.
TTTTTGATAGCCTCTTTATCAGCCTCATTCTGCCCATAGGCCTGAGAACCAAACAGAACTGCAGTTACCGCAATGATTAAAGCTTTTTTCATGATCAGTTTTTATTGAGTTGTAAGTTTATATAATATCCCCGTAAAGACAGCTGTTTCCAAAAAACATTGCATAAAGATCGTCAAAATATCTCAGTCCTATCATCACTTTCCGATCTTATTCATTAACCCCGTCAGGTCGAATCCAAAATTGAAATGAGTTGAAGATAAGCACTGAAAAATGGTTTCGGTTCAAGGCAAAATAGAGGTATGGTACTCAAGTGAAGGCTAAAACTTCATCTATCGATTATAAGCGTTGAATTATAAAATTCCTTGCTTTGATATTTTGAATAGTAGATTTTTTTATCATACTTTGCGTTTCAAAGTACTTTAACTTCCACACAAATCACAAATGAAAAAGCATTCATCCTTAGGCAGAGCTCTCAGCGGAATATCAGGAATCATGTTCCTGTTGATTGGCACAATAAACACCTTCTGGGGAAACGATATGGGATTCGGGGTATTCATAATACTACTCTCGATACTATATTTCATTCCAATGAATGATATTCTCAATAGGATCACAGGTCACAGGTTTTCGGCTGTGGTAAAGTTGGTTCTGGCCATTTTCATTCTCTGGGCCGCCCTCGGTGTAGGTGAATTATTCGATAAGATCGATATGATGCTTCACGATATTAGATCAATCATATCCTGAACCCTTTGCCCCGAGCCCTGAACCCTGAGCCCTGCGCCCTTTGCCCCGCGCCCTGAGCCCTGAGCCCATCACTCGGTCCGGGTTGCGAATTGCAGGCTGCGAACTTCGGGTTACAACCGAATGAGAGCACCAGACACCGTCTACCGTTTACCGTTAACCGTTTACCGTTAACCGTTAACCGTTTACCGTTAACCGTCTACCGTTTACCGTCTACCTATTTCAAAAGATTATCATTAAACAACTTCAGTATCCTCTTATACTCATCGACCCAGCTGCTGGCCTCGGTGAAGGCATGACGCTCAACCGGATAGACGGCCAGCTCCCAGTTCTCCTTTCCGAGTTCGATAAGCCTCTGTGTAAGCCTGATAATATCCTGGAACTGAACGTTGTCATCGATTATTCCATGACACATCAGCAGGGCACCCTTGAGTCCGTCGGCAAAATTAATCGGAGAGCTTCTGTCGAAAGCCTTGCTGTCCTCAACCGGCGTATTCAGTATGTTTGCTGTATAGCCATGGTTGTAGTGAGCCCAGTCGGTTACCGACCGCAGTGCAGCGCCGGCGGCAAACACATCGGGTTCGGTAAACATCGCCATCAGTGTGATGAAACCGCCGTATGATCCTCCATAAAGACCAATCCTCTTAGCATCAATTCCATGGTTCTCAACCAGGTATTTTGCACCGTCAACATGGTCAGACAGATCCTTGCCTCCCATATGACGGTAGATACCTGTCCTCCAGTCGCGGCCATAGCCTGAGCTGGCCCTGAAGTCGATATCGAGAACGGTATAACCCATATCGGTAAGCATATTGTGGAACATATACTCCCTGAAGTACTGGCTCCACCACTTGTGAACATTCTGCAGGTAACCTGCACCATGCACGAAGATTACCGCAGCTTTGTTCTTCACGCCCGGTTCGGGGGTATAGAGTCGAGCATACACCTCTGCGCCATCCTGTGCTGTGAAGGTCACGACCTGAGGATCCCTCCACGGATAAGCCATGAATTCTGCTGTAAGTGAACTGGTCAGCTTTGTAGCCGGTGCTCCGGGCTTGTTCTCCATGACGTAAATCTCCCATGGCTTGTTTGAGTAAGAGTAGCGTATAGCCAGCCACTTCTCATCGGGAGACATCGACACCTCATTACTTCCCTCCATCGTTGTGATTTTTGTCCTGGCGCCGCCGTTTATCGGCATCCTGTAGAAATGCCTCTCTCCCGGATGAACCTCGTTCGATGAGAAGAACCACCACTTCTTGTCGAGCGATATGGTGGGATTGTAAACCTCAAATCTGCCCGATGTCAGGGCCCTCTTCTCTCCTGTCACAACATCGACGGTATAGAGGTGCGAATAGCCGCTCTCTTCAGACTGGAACCACAGACGACGGTTGTCGGGCATAAAGCCCATATTCCTTCCGCTAATGCCTGGTCCGCCAATCCATGCCTCATCACGCTGACGGTCAAGCAGTTTAAGATCGCCTGTCTCAGGATCAAGCAGCATAATCCACCTGTCCTTGTTATCATGCGATGAGATATTCACCACGCCGTAGCGGCCATCCTCCGACCACAGAACACTGCCAATATTTACCGCCCTGTCCTCGGCAAGCTCCTTCCCCTCAAATCCATATTCATACTTATATTCGGGTACATCCCTGATTCCCGGTATCGATGAGGTCTTCACGCTGTACACCGTACGCTTCTCTGCATCGTAGATTGTCAGTCCCACCGAGCTCATGGGGGAACCGACTTTTGCCCTTGCATTAAAGCTTTCAACGTAGCCCGACTCTGTTATATAGTTGGGAACAATGGTATTCTTCGACGCCACTGACGGTCTTTCAACTGTATTATACGTTACAAACCTCAGGTTCGGACAGATATCTATGCTGCTGGCACCGCCATCATCCAGGGTTATCGTCCTCGGTCTTTCATTACGTACCGGAGTTGCGGTCTGGGTACCTCTCATCTGGCTCCTCTGTGCCGCCTGCTGCTCCTGCCTCACCTTGAAGTAGTCGAAAAGCTGCGACTGCTGATCCCTCAGCCACCTGTCCTGATCGGTAAGTCCATCGCCCTGGCGTGATGCGGTTCCACCACCTGCCTGAAGCTGGCCTGCCTGACGGAATGCCGCGCCTCCCTGTTGAGACTGGACCCCTGATGTTTGTTGCTGTGCGCCACCGGTACCGCTCCCCTGGCGGATATCGGTTAGCTGTGTTACGAAACCTGTCTGGAGGTCTCGTGTAAAAATGTTTAGTCCAACCTGGTATACTACCGACTTCTCGTCCCGCGAAAACCTCGGATTGGTAATTGTCTCGAGTGTGTTGGTGAGTCTTGTCACCTTTCCGGTTTTGACTTCCTGAAGATAAAGGTCTCCGTTGGTTACATACAAGAACCGTGTACGGTTGTTGTTATAGACGAGTCCGCGTGGTGGAAGCGCATCCCTTACTGCATCCTCGGTTACGGCAAGTCTCTTCGTCTTCAGGTTATAGCTGTACTGAGGTGCTGAAGGCCTGTTGTCAGGATTCCATGAGAAGAAGAAATAATCACTCTGGTTGAGCCACTGAATCTGGTCAGGAAGATTTCCCACCCAGTCGTAACCCCTCATGATATCCTCCATCTTCAGGTCTGATCTTCCCTGAGCCCTGATAGCCGTGGCTGAGACCGATAATAAGACCAGAAGAACAATTGTGTTCACGCGTAGAAATTTCATATCTGCTTACTTTTTTTATTTATAATATTAATTATCCGTTGTTTACATTCAAACCATCCCCTGCGCCCTGCGTCCCGCACCCTTTTACGCCTTTTACGCCTTTTACGCCTTTTACGCCTTTTACGCCTTTTACGCCTTCTTCGCCTTTTACGCCTTTTACGCCCTAAGATTACCTATATAAATAAAGCACCCCCCTGTTCTCCTTCGTGCCGTAGACAACATTATCCCAGCCGATGGCCCTTATAACATAGTAATAAATTCCCGGCGCTGCCTTGACGGAGGAGTTGTTGACAGTTCCGTCCCAGCCCTTCCACTCTCGCAGCCGTTCACCCTCACCCCTGAAACTGTAAACCATCAGTCCGCTGCGGCTGAACACCTGTATATCAATGAACCTTAATGATGCAATATCGGGCTTAAAAAACTCATTAATGCCATCACCATCAGGAGTGAAAACATTTGGAATCGAAAGCATCGAGGGCTTTACCGTAACATACTTATACTCCATTGAGTCAACGCAGTTCAGGCTGCTTTCTATCACCAGCCTTACGGTATACTGGCCCGGTTTATAATATATATGTGAAACCGAACCTGCCTCCCGTGAAAGAGAGTCATCACCAAACCGCCACTCATATCTCGACGCCCTTACCGATTTATCGGTGAAGGAGACCTCCAGCGGAGCCTCACCATCAACAGGATCAGCACTGAAATCAGCCTTCACATGTATCGACTCATAGAAGAATGACGACTCGCTGATGCATCCGAAGTTGTCGGTAACAACCAGCTTGTAGGTTACATCCTCGAGGGGAGGCGAATATGTGACCGGATTAAGTTCAAGTGTAGGAAATGGTATTACTGATGCTGGTTGTGAACTCCACAAAAATGTCCGCGTTGCCGGAAGCCTTGTCGCCACGCCGGTTACGGGCTGGTAATAGAAGAAGGTATCGGCCGCGGCTACACCCTTCAGCGCCACCCATTCGCAGCGCCGGTCCATCAGGCTGGCCTGTGCCGTCGGTTGCGCCAGGTGCACCCAGGCAATAAGGGTGGTGTCGTAACCTCCCCCGCCGGTAATGCGCACCCTGTAGCCACCCTCAGCCAGACCCGTTGCCGATGAGCTTGTTACCCCTGCATCTGTCTTGATAAAAATTGTAAAGCCGTTATCTGCTGTGCTCCACCTGCGCCATTCGAAGGTAAAGGGTGCGGTTCCACCCGGACTAACTGCGTTGAGCGATCCGGTTGTGGCGCCATTTGAGCAGAAGATATAAACCGGATCGTTTGGTGTGTAGCCTCCGGGATATGCCGTGGTGCGCACGGCACTGGCAGATGGAGCCGTAATCTGGCCCGCCAGCGGCAATGCAGAAAGCAAAAGAATCAGAATACTGAGGTATCTCACAGGGCTTCCCGGTTTAGTTTCTTAACGGACAGTGCCGTTTTTTCGTATCTGCCGCTGCAATTATAGCAATAATTTTTCATCCTCCCCAGCCACGGTTTGTTGATAAGTTTTTGGTTCCCCCGCCAAAAAAACAAGGCATTTACCTGCCGTCTGCGTATTTTTGCATCTGGCCGGAACCCGGGGCCATGATACAAAAACTACCGATGGATTTTATTGAAACTCTGAATGATGCGCAGCGCGAGGCGGTACTCAACACCGACGGACCGTCGCTGGTTATTGCCGGTGCCGGCGCGGGCAAGACGCGGGTGCTGACATACCGCATAGCCAACCTCATCAGCAAGGGGGTGCGCAGCTACCAGATTCTGGCCCTGACCTTTACCAATAAGGCCGCCCGCGAAATGAAAGAGCGTATCGTCCATGTTGTTGGAACCGAGGCCTCGAAATACCTCTGGATGGGCACATTCCACTCGATATTCTCGCGCATACTGCGAACCGAGGGAGAACTGCTAGGCTACAAACCAAATTTCACAATCTACGACTCCGCCGACTCAAAGCAGGTGGTGCGACAGATAATCAGGGAGATGAACCTCGACGACAAGCTCTACCCTGCCGGCCAGGTGGCATCTAAGATATCGGGGGCCAAGGACAAGCTCATCACCGCTGCCGCATACCTCACCAATGCACAGCTTTTCGAACGCGACAAGGCCCACCGCATGCCGCTGGTCGGAGAGATTTACAAGCAATACGCCACCAGATGCTTCAGGGCCAATGCGATGGACTTCGATGACCTGCTGGTAAATACGCATATCCTCTTCAGGGATTTTCCCGAGGTGCTGCGCCGCTATCAGGAGAAGTTCCACTACGTTCTGGTGGATGAGTATCAGGATACCAACTATGTGCAGTACATGATTGTAAGGCAGCTGTCGGAACTGCACGGAAACCTGTGCGTGGTGGGTGACGATGCGCAGAGCATATATTCGTTCAGGGGAGCACGCATTGACAATATCTTCGATTTCAGGAACGACTACCCTGAGTTCAGGATATTCAAGCTCGAGCAGAACTACCGCTCGACACAGACGATAGTGAAAGCAGCAAACTCAATAATAGAAAAAAACTCAGAACAGATTGAGAAGACCATCTTCTCGAAGAATGAGGTTGGAGAAAAGATCAGGGTCTTCCCCGCCCTCACCGACTCGGAGGAGGGTATCAGGGTGGCCGCCGACATTTTTGAGACCTTTCACAATGAACAGGCCAGGTGGCAGGATTTTGCCATCCTGTACCGGACCAATGCCCAGTCACGTATCTTCGAGGAGACACTTCGCAAGCGTAACATCCCCTATCGTGTTTACGGCGGTCTTTCTTTCTACGAGCGCAAGGAGATAAAAGACATTCTGGCATATTTCAGGATGATCGTCAACCAGGCCGATGAGGAGGCTTTCCGCCGCTCGGTGAACTACCCGCGTCGTGGCATAGGCGATACCACCGTGGCACGGCTCTATGAACTGGCCGGCGAGCATAACGTTTCTGTCTGGGATATTGCCGAAAACGCTGATAATCTTCAGGGCCACTTCAATGCCGGCACCTGCAACAAAATCAGGGGCTACACCGAACTTATAAAGCAGTTAGCCCTTAGGGCTGCCGAGGTTAACGCCTTCACAATCGCGAAGGAAGTGGCGCTGCAGACGGGCATCCTGGCCGAGTTCCGCGACGGAAAGACTGTCGAGGATATATCACGCCTCGAGAACCTCGAGCAGCTGCTTAACGCCATACAGGAGTTCTCTGAGGCTGCCGAGACAAACGGCGAGCCGTCGGGACTGGCCGACTACCTCGCTGTTGTAGCTCTTCTTACCGATCAGGATACCGGTGACGATGAGGCCAAAGACAGGGTGACCATGATGACGGCTCACTCTGCCAAAGGATTGGAATTCAAATATGTATATGTAACCGGACTCGAAGAAAACCTCTTCCCGTCGCTTATGTCGTCAGGAACGGCAAAGGAACTGGAAGAGGAGCGCCGGCTTTTCTATGTGGCGGTGACCAGGGCGATGAAGCGCGCCACGCTGAGCTATGCCCTCAACAGGTACAAATGGGGTAACCTCGAAAGCTGCAATCCCAGCAGGTTTATCAAAGAGATTGACAGCCAGTATATTGCAGAGACTGCCCCTGTACGCCGGTCAGGATTCTCATACGGCTCAGGGCACTCATCAGGATATGGTTCATCATCATGGCAGGAATCTCCGGGAGGGAACGGCTTCGGCCAGTCGGGGGACAGGCCCTTTTCCGGAAGAGGTGGAAGATCAGGCGGCGGTGGAAGATCAGCCGGGGGCGGGTCATCATCAGGCAGTGGTGGATCATACAGAGGCGGCGGGGCATTCCCCGGAGGAGGTGACTCCGGCGGCGGTTCTCTCTCAGGCGGCGGCTCTCCCTCAGGCGGCGGCTCTCCCTCAGGCAGCAGCGGAGCACCAGGTTACGGAAAACAGAAGCCATCGCTGAAACGGCTCAGATATTCCTCACCACATGAGAGCCAGGATGAAACACAAGGTGGTGGAGCTGCGGGTGTCGGCGGCGCGACGGGCGGCAACCGCGGCGGAGGTGCAACTGGTGGCAGTTCGGCGGGTGGCGGCGCGATGGGCGGCGACAGGGAAACAACACCCGGCGGGGCGGCGGGTGGCAACGACGGAACGGCAGGCGGCAGCAGGGAAACAACACACGGCGGCGCGGCGGGCGGCAGCGGCAGCGCGGCGGGTGGCGGCGCGGCGAGTGGCAACGGCGGCGGAGGTGCAACTGGTGGCAGCGGCACCTCAGGCAGCGGCGCCTCAGGCAGCGGTGATATCTCTGTAGGCGACAGGGTAAGGCACGAGAGATTCGGTCCGGGTACAGTGGTGGCCATTGAAGGCAGACCCCCTGATACCACTGCCGTTGTCGAATTCACAGAATCGGGACGAAGAAAACTGCTGTTGCGGTTCGCAAAACTTGTCAGGATATAGTATCTTGGTAATCATGAGACTGATCTTATACTTAGCGGCTTCACTGCTGGCTATCTGTGGCACCGGCACTGCACAGCAGATTAATGTTGGCCATACAACTGTTGTGATGACCGATGCCTCGAGGGGAAACCGCAAGATTCCGGCAGACATATACTATCCTTCAGCATCAGGCGGAGCAGATGCCCCGGTTTTGGCCCTCCAGGACAGGAAATACCCGGTTATCTGTTTTGCGCACGCCTACTTCACACGGGCTGACTCTTACTCAAACATATGGGAAACCCTGGTTCCGGAAGGATATATAATGATTTTTCCAAAGACCGAGGAGGGGATGTTTCCGTCTCATTATGCATTCGCTGAGGATATTCTGTTTATCCTCGCTGAGGCAGTGAGGTACGACCATGAAGAGCGATCGATGTTTCACAACCTTGTTGATACCATGAATTGCGCCATGGGCCACAGCATGGGAGGGGGATCATCATGGCTTGCGGCATCGCTGAGTCCCGGAACAATCAGGTCCGTTGTACTGCTTACACCTCTCTTTACCAAGGCACTGGCCTCAACGGCCGACATCAGCCGGACCATGCCGCTACTGATAATGTCAGGCAGCAATGACTGCATCACCTCCACTTCAAACCACTCGATGCCGATCTACAACCAATCGGCTGCCAGCCATAAAACACTGATCGAAATCGATGGAGCCAACCATTGCAACATGGGAGAGAAGATGGCATTGTGCAACGTGGGCGAGGCAATGACCCTCTGCCGGGCCACTATCTCAAAGGAGGAGCAGCATGCAATAATTGAGCGGTACCTGGTGCCATGGCTCAGGCACTTTCTGAAGGGCGACACCGACGCCGGCATCCACCTCGACCAAACGCTGAAAACCGACACATCAATAAGCTTTTACGGACTTTCCCGCAACCCGCAACCCGCAACCTGACACCTGACACCTGACACCTGAACCGAGACCGGTTTACCGGTCGAGCTCGCGACCGAATGGGAGCATACCGGACACCAGACACCGTATACCGGACACCAGACACCGTATACCGGACACCGTATACCGTATACCGGACACCGTATACCGTTTTTAAATATCAATCACCAGCATCAGCTGAAACCCCTTTCCGGTAAAGAGGCTGCGGTTTTCTCCCGCTCCGTACAGCGACATGACATCGGGATTCCAGAAGGTCATGATGTGAAAACTAAGATGGTCGTAGGTCAGCTGCAACCGCAGGAACCGGTACCAGTCCTTCGTGTCCCAGTTGTAATAGACCATTCCCGAGAGGCTGTGAGTCAGTGAAAGCGGGTAATTCAGAACCAGCGCGGAAAGGTTTCGTTTGACCTCCGGCTGGTCAGCATCCGGACGGTTCGAGAAGTGAAAGAACTCCGACATCAGGGTAAGGCCGCTGCCCACCGGAAAGGTATAGTCCATACCCACATTGTAGTATATCTCCCACCTGGTAAGCGCCTGGTTATCTTTATCATTAAGCTTCCCGACTATCTCTGTCCACAGACCGATACCGACATCCCATTTGCCATCAAAGGCCATCAGATTCTCTGTGTAGAGCGGATCCGACAGCAACGGTATTCCGATATAGACATTGCTGAAATCGGCCATTCTGTGATGGAAGCTTGCTGCAATCTCGCCACGCGGAAAAGGCAATTGCAGGCGCCCGCCATACTCAGGCTTGCCTTCGGCTGTCGGAAACGCCTCCCAACCCTTGGTATTCTCATTTCCGTAAAGCGCCCACGCCCAGACATTGGCGTTATTACTGAAGTAGAACCGCCCCAGCACCCCGTACACCCCGTCGGTCAGCTGCAGCGGGTCACGAAAGTCCATCTTGTCAAACCACATCAGTGGCCTCAGAATACTGGCGGAACCGAAGCTGATCTTCTGCAGTCCGGCCCTTATCTCGAACCGGTTAGTTGAATACCTCAACCAGAGTCTGTACGGCTTAATATCGCCTGTGGCCGTGTCGAGGCTCAGGCGTGTAAAATCAA
>CAYUOS010000040.1:0-24285 GCA_964446435.1 uncultured Rikenellaceae bacterium
TCATGCTGGTTACCCCGTCGAACCTGAATCCGTCAAAACGGTATTCGGTAAGCCACCAGGCACAGTTTGAAAGCAGGAAATGCAGCACGTGATCCTTACCATAATCGAAGCATAGTGAGTCCCAGGCCTTGTGCACCCTTCTCTCTCCGGTATGGAAGTAAAGCCCGGGGTCTCCGTCGAGGAGGGCAAGCCCCTCATTTACATTGCTTACAGAGTGAGAATGTATTATATCCATTATGACTCTCAGGCCGTACCCATGAGCTGCGTCAATCAGTTCCTTCAGATCTTCAGGTGTTCCGAACCTTGACGAGACGGCGAAGAAACTTGATACATGATATCCGAACGAGCCATAGAACGGATGCTCCTGAACGGCCATCAACTGTACTGTATTGTATCCCAGACTGGCAATCTCTGGCAGTACATTCCGTGTAAACTCCCTGAACGATCCTGTCTTTTCCTCCTCACTCGCCATTCCCACGTGGGCTTCATAAACCAGAAGCGGTTCATCAGGGGCAGTGAAGCTGTTGTTCTTCCAGTGATACGAATCAGCGGGTGACCATACCTGGGCCGAGAAAATCTTTGTGGTGTCATCCTGGAAAAGCCTCGTGGCGTAAGAGGGTATTCTTTCGCCCGAGCCCTCTTTCCATGTTATGCTAAGCTTGTAAAGGTCACCGTGTTTTAAGGCCTCTACGGGAAGGATTATTTCCCAGTCACCGGCCTCACCGTTCCTGCGCATTCTGTAATCTGCAGACTCTTTCCAGTCATTGAATGTACCTACCAGGTAAATTGAGATTGCATTGGGTGCATATTCCCTGAATACCCATCCCGAGTCTGTTTTGTGCAATCCGTAATAATGGTAGCCCAGTGCGAAGCCGGTAAGCCCTTTTTCACCTGCAAGTGAAATCTCACGTGCAAGGTATTTACGGTGACGCGATTCAATAACGCTGGTATACTGGAGTAGCCAGGGATCAACATTAAAGAAGGGTTCGTTACCAGCCATGAGTAAGTAAAATATAAGTATAAAAATAGCATAGAAAAGCCATCTTCCAAACTGATGGATCAAAAAAGCTGCGTGTAAGGTAATATATCTCCACTGAGGCTAAAATAAATTCGAACATTATTAAATTTGTCACCAGTATTATGCGAGTTTTTGAAGGTGATAACGTTTTCGGAATCAGATATCCGGTTGTAACTCTGGGCGCATTTGACGGTGTTCATCGTGGCCATGCTATGCTCCTTGACAGCCTTCGCGCGAAAGCTGCCGAACTTGGAGGGGAGTCGGTGGTTGTAACATTCAGGCCACACCCGAAACTGGTTCTGGGTAAGTTCAGCAGCAATATCAGCCTCCTTACAAGTGATGATGAGAAACTATATCTTCTTGAGCAAAAAGGCATTGACAATACGGTAATTCTGGATTTCAACGATGAACTTATGGCTATGGGTGCCTGCGACTTCATTGAAAGAGTGTTGGCCGGAAGAGTCGGGATGAAGCATCTAGTGGTAGGGTTCAATCATAGGTTTGGGAGCGGTGGCAGTGGTGACTTCATTGAGATATCAGAGTGCTCAGCCAGGCTTGGTTTCGGAGTGGAGCGCCTAGGCAGCCTCCAGACCGGCAGGGGTACGATAAGCTCGACAGGAATACGCGAGGCCCTTGCAGGGGGTGATCTGGCAGGAGCGAACGAGATGCTTGGATACAGCTATTTTCTGAGGGGTACAATTGTTGCCGGAAGGCAACTGGGACGGTCGATTGGGTTTCCGACCGCCAATATAAGTCCCGACTTTCCATTTAAGATGCTCCCCGGGGTGGGTGTTTACGCTGTCACAGTCAGATTTAACGGAGACAGCTATTTCGGAATGGCAAATATCGGGTTTCGACCCACTTTCAACGAGATAACGCCACCGAAATCAGTCGAAGTCAATATTTTCGACTTCGACCAGCAAATTTATGGTCAGTCAGTTACCCTTTCTTTTCATTACAGGCTCAGAGATGAAATGAAGTTTTCATCTGCAGAGGCACTCAGGCAACAGCTGATTTCAGACAGAAGAGAGGCTCTAAGGGTTCTCGGGGAGAGATAGAATAGTCGGATTACCCTGATTTTTTTGTATTTTTGCATCTCAACATAAAACGATAACAACATGGCAGTCATTACAGAAACATTACCATATAAGGTCAGGGATATCTCTCTGGCTACATTCGGCAGAAAAGAGATTGAGATAGCTGAGAAGGAGATGCCGGGTCTCATGGCGGTAAGAAGGAAGCATGCTTCGTCAAAACCTCTCAGAGGAGCCCGCATTACAGGCTCGTTACACATGACAATTCAGACTGCAGTGCTGATAGAGACACTGGTGGAGCTGGGAGCTGATGTTCGATGGGCAAGCTGCAACATTTTCTCAACACAGGATCACGCAGCAGCAGCCATAGCTGAAAGGGGAATCCCGGTTTTTGCCTGGAAGGGGGAGACACTGGAAGATTACTGGTGGTGTACGGCACAGGCTCTGTCATTCCCCGGCGGCAAGGGTCCAAACCTTATAGTTGACGATGGAGGAGATGCCACACTTATGGTGCATAAGGGTTACCAGGCAGAAAAGGATCCTTCAGTACTTGATGTAAGGCCCTCAAGCCGCGAAGAGTCTATTGTCTTAAACACACTGAAGGGCATCCTTAAGGAAGATTCCCGTAAGTGGCATCGCGTGGTTGAAGAACTCAGGGGGATTTCGGAAGAGACAACCACGGGTGTTCACAGGCTCTACCAGATGTTGGAGGAGGGTAAGCTGCTGGTACCGGCCATCAATGTCAACGATTCAGTGACCAAGTCGAAGTTCGACAACCTCTATGGTTGCCGTGAATCACTTGCAGACGGAATAAAGAGAGCCACTGACGTGATGATAGCCGGCAAGGTTGTTGTCGTTTGCGGCTATGGCGATGTAGGTAAAGGGTGCGCTCATTCGATGAGGATGTACGGAGCCAGGGTAATAGTTACAGAGATAGATCCTATTTGTGCATTGCAGGCTGCGATGGAAGGATTTGAGGTGAAAACGGTAGAGGAGACCCTTTCTGAGGGCAATATTTTTGTAACAGCAACAGGCAACCTCGGGGTCATCAGTGCCGAACATATGGCCGCAATGAAGGATCAGGCAATTGTCTGCAACATAGGCCACTTCGATAATGAGATAGAGATGGACCGGCTTGAAACCTGGCCAGGCATTGAGAAGGTCAATATCAAGCCACAGGTTGATAAGTACATTTTCCCTGACGGGCATGCCATTTTCATACTGGCAGAGGGAAGGCTTGTCAACCTTGGCTGCGCAACCGGCCACCCTTCTTTTGTCATGAGTAACTCATTCAGCAACCAGACACTCGCCCAGCTCGAACTTTGGAAAGGCAATTATGAAACCGGTGTCTTCAGGTTACCGAAGCATCTTGATGAGGAGGTTGCAAGACTGCATCTTGAGCAGCTCGGGGTCAGGTTAACAACGCTAACTGACGAACAGGCTGCATATATAGGAGTTCCGGTCAAAGGCCCCTACAAACCTGATCATTATCGCTATTGATACCTTCTTCCTTTTCAGAATTTGTTCCAGACGCGTATAAGAGGGTAGTTGAAATTTACCCGGTAGTTTTTAAGGGGGTACCTGCCTGGCCCAGAAACAGGGGTTCCGAATGAGGGCAACGCGTAGTTTGTGCCGCAATCGGGGCAAACGGCATAGATTCCATCGACGTTTACAGCAACAGATTTGCCATTGTTGACAAAATCGTGGGGGCAGGTTCGGTCAAAAGCAAGGAATTCCCACATGGTAGCATGATAAATAATGATTCCCTTACCTGCATGTCCGGCAGCCGGGTATCCAATGTTGTTTGTTGAGGAACTTACAAGAGCATGATTTCCGGGGGCTGAAAGGTCGGCGAATTCAGGATCGAAAAGTGATATCTGGAAATCTACATAGACATCAGGAATAACATCGTTTTTATTGGCTTCGCAACCCGTCACAACCCACAATGCGATAGTCAATAACAAAAAATTGTGTAAATTTGAGGCTGTTCTCATCCCCGGAATATATTTTGCAAATATAGTTACTCCGGATTGATGAACGAAGAATCTGAACTAATATTGTCCGAAATAGCTGATGAAGAGGATATTAATAAGAATGACGGTGTTGCTGGTATTAGTCTCGGCTTTTACTGTTCCTGATGCGGTAGCACAATCATATAAGCCAAGGCCATTCAAGAAGGTGAAGACCAAGGAGACCAGGATGAAGGAACCAAAGGCTGTTGTAAGGGCGAAGAAGGAGCAGGCGAAAAAGCAGCAGGCACTAAAAAAGCAGGAGCAGAAAGCAATAGAGGATGGAAAGAAACGCCATTTCGAGATACAGCCTGCAAGTGTAAAGGAAAGGATGAAGCAGAATGAGAAGGAGGTAGCGCTGCGTGAAAAGAACAGGCAGAAGAGTATAAAAAAGGCATCGCGGGCGGCAGCAAAGAAATATAAATAGGAAACACCATGGAAGAAGAAAGAGGAATAGGCAATATTATATTCTATATTATCCTTGCGATAATTGCCATCGTAAGCTCGATAAAGGGCAAGAAGAAGCAACAAGGCACTCCGGGTGGACCGGCACCATCTCAGCAGGGCCGCAGCTACTTCCCCGATGAGCTCTTTGAAGATGATGTTGATGATGAGGCAACTCAGAGAGGATATTGGGAAAAGCCAATGGCCAGGGAAACCGTTATAACTTCTGAAAGCCGACCATCACAGGTTTTTTCTGGTGAGATGGAGGGTAGTTATGACGAACCGATGGCATCAATGTTTGCCGGTGAAGGAGTATCAGCGCTCGACCATATGGCAACTTCAAGGAGATTCGAAGAACTGCTGAGGGAGACATCAACAAATGACGGTTTCGATTGGGCTGCTTCAGAGAAGGACGGTTTTGAGGATGGTGCAGGAATTGACCTTGAACTACTTCCTGAAGAGTTTGACGGACGCCAGGCAGTGATACTTGCAGAGATAATTAACCGAAAAGAGTATTAGATAATTAGTTAAGCAGGTTTTTAACCTGTATATTGTTTTTTTCACAAAGAAATTATATATTTGTGGTTATACGAAGAGTTCCGACCCATGTCGGGATTCTTCTTGTTTTTATAATATAGAAGAGAGAGATGGCAGACATTATTTACGTAACTGAGGAGGGTCTTCATAAATTGAAGGAGGAGCTTGAACAGCTGAGAGGCGTTGAGAGGCCCAGGATATCGGCTCATATAGCAGAGGCGAGGGATAAGGGCGATCTTTCTGAGAATGCCGAATATGCTGCCGCAAAGGAGGCTCAGGGTATGCTGGAATTGAAGATTGCCAGACTGGAGGACCTGATTTCGAGATCAAGAGTTATTGATGAGTCAAAGATTGGAACCTCATCAGTTAAGATACTTAACAAAGTTAAAATCAAGAATAAGAAGACCAACTCGGTAATGGAATACCAGCTGGTTCCCGAAAGCGAGGCAGACCTGAAACAGGGTAAGATAGCGGTTGGATCACCTATTGCACAGGGCCTCATCGGCCGCAAGGTGGGCGAGGTGGTTGACATTACTGTTCCGTCGGGAGTACTGCAGTTTGAGATTATGAACATTTCCCTTTAAACTAAGGCAATATGGCAACAGTATTTACCAGGATTATTAACGGAGAGATCCCCTGCTACAGGATTGCCGAAAACTACAAGTTCATTGCATTTCTCGACATTAACCCGTTACGCGAGGGTCACACCCTTATTGTGCCAAAGAAGGAGATAGATTACTTCTTTGACCTCGATGAGGAGACGCTTTCTGAAATGATGATATTTTCAAGACGTGTGGCAGTGGCCATAAGGGAGGTCATTCCCTGCAACCGTATTGGAGTGGTTGTTCTGGGTCTTGAGGTACCTCATGCCCATATTCACCTTATCCCAATGGATCATGAAGGCGATATAAGCTTCTCAAAGCCACGCCTGAGGCTCACCCCTGAACGTTTCACTGAGATAGCAGCAACCATCGGAGAAAGGGTGAATCTGAGGGATTGAATCACTGGATAGTACAGTTTTATTTTTTATATTAGCGAAAGTGTTATTCATTCTCGCTGTATGAGCATTGCCGTAACGATTGCCGATGATTTCATCTCATTGCTGTTTCCGCGTCTTTGTCATGGTTGTAATGAACATCTCGTACGTAATGAGAACATAATCTGCACCGCGTGTCGTGTGTCAATACCCGTGACGGGATTTGAAAAGGTCAGGGATAATTTCGTTGAAAAGCTCTTCTGGGGAAGATGCAGGCTCGAAAAGGCAACTGCCTTTGACCATTATGTAAAAGGCGGTAAGATGATCAAGCTTATATTCCGGCTCAAGTATGATGGTTACAGGGAGATAGGGCAGGAGTTGGGAAGAATGCTTGCTGTCTCGCTTATTTCGTCACGATTCCTTGATGATGTAGACTGCCTTCTGCCCGTACCGCTTCACCCGGCCAGGGAGAGGAAGAGAGGATTTAATCAAAGCCTGGTGATTGCTGAGGGAATTTCGGAGCTTACCGGCAAAAAGGTGATGAGCGGCAACCTTGTGAGGGTATGTAGTGCTGATACACAGACAGTAAGGTCGCGCACCGACCGATGGACCAACGTTGAGGGTATCTTTGCCGTAACCGGAGAGGATGAGTTGCGCAATCAACATGTACTTCTGATAGATGATGTTATTACCACAGGTTCTACAATTGATGCATGCTGTCATGCCCTTTCGGGTGTTGAAGGAATAAGGGTCAGTGCAGCATCATTGGCTGTAGCAATGGCAATCGTATAACCCGGATTTTAGTCCTGATTGCCTGAGACCCTGTTAGGGTTCTTGCCAATATAATCCTTCCATCCACTATATGTTTTGCCTGCTGCCGGCCTGTTTACCTGGTAAAAATGACAAAGGGCTGCGCCGAGTGCATCGGTAGCATCGAACAATACATCCTTCTCCCGGAACGACAGGATATGCATCAGCATTCCTGCAACCTGCTCCTTTGAGGCGGCTCCTCTTCCTGTTATTGAGAGCTTGATTTTGCGGGGGGCATATTCAAATACCGGAACCGACCTGTAAAGAGCTGCTGCAATAGCTGCACCCTGGGCTCTTCCGAGCTTAAGCATAGACTGTATGTTCTTTCCATAGAATGGCGCTTCAATTGCAAGTTCATCAGGATGATACTTGTCTATAAGCTCAAGGGTGGCCTCAAATATCTTCTTGATCTTCAAAAAATGATCATCGGAACGCAACAATTCAATAACCCCCATTGTCACCAGGCCCGGGGTGTTTCCCTTTGCACGTATAATACCATATCCGGTTGCGGAGGTGCCGGGGTCGATACCCAGGATTATCCTATCCTGTTTTGAGGAACTCAATTGTTGATATGTTCCGGGTGTCTAACAAAAAAGTTTCTTTGCCATTCGGGTCGTTCTCCGACTGAAACGGCTGGTCTCGGGTCATATATGCGGCCACTCTTTCTGCCTCCTGTTTCAAGGAACTCTATTGCTGCCTTCAGACTAAGCTCCTCAGGATCGCCGAAATCCCTTGTTATGTCATCAGGAGCATACTCATGAGGATAAATGCCGAAGTAGTAGTCACCATAATTGTCTGCATTCACCAGTTGAAAGGTAACCGGTGCAAAAATGTATAGTCTCTTCTCCTCGGTAAAGGCATACATGCCAACAGGTTTGCCACTGGTGGTGTCACCAAAGCACTTCACATCAACATAGGGTGCCAGGCCGTTGATTACATTCTCACTCGCAGATGCTGTTTCCCTTGTGGTTATCACAGCCAGTTTTCCGATATTCAGTGAGTAGCCGGTAGACTTAAGAAGTATGGTCTCATTTTCGCCGCTCTTCTTGTCATTATGCCTCGACTTGATAAAGACTTTTCCTGAATGAGAATTGCCTGCTATATAGCTCGCAAGATCGATGGCGACGTCAAGCATGCCACCCGAATTGTACCTCAGGTCGATTATCAGATCCTTAATCTGGTTTGCGACAAAAAATGCAAATGCATCCTGGAGTTCCCTGAATGACGGCTCAATGAATGCCTCAAACGCCAGGTACCCTGTCTTTCCCGATGACAGGTCAAGCACATCGTACTTGAGCACAGAGTTGACCTGGAATTCTTCTTTTGCCGTGGTGATGGTTATGTCGTCTCCATCGGGTGGCGAAAATACAAATGTATTGGTAATGCCAACCTGGCGGGGACCCATCACGTTATTATAGGCAGTGAAGTTACCGTCAGCGAGCAATGCAGCTATATCGACTCCGTTAACCGATTTGACTGTCCATCCTCTTCTCACTCCCTGTGCATATAGAGGAGATCTTTCGTATATCATTGCTATTCTTGCCTTGTTGGCGGTATCGAGGCCTATCCTGATACCGTGGCCTGCGAATGTCCCTTCGTAATATGATGTGAATGAGGCATAGTCAGTTACAAAGCTCCATCTGTCGATTGGCTTGTAACGCATCGCGTTGAGAAGGGTGTAGGGGTCGTCAAATTCCTTTGTGACAACCGAAGGCATGTTTTTGTACCAGTAGTACCAGTCACCCATCAGGTTGTAGAGAATATCCCTCGCCCTCATATCTTCGGTGTAAACCGGACCATCATCATCAGGGTCTACTTGTTTCTTGCAGGCAGACATGATGAGAGTCGAGATTACCAGCAGAAGTATAATATTCCTCTTCATTTACTCGCTTTTTAGAGATTACAAAGTTATAAATTATCTTATGTCTCTTAAACAGATTTTCTCCCCCTGGTGTTCTGAAAGACTATCCCGGCGATTATCAGGATCAGTCCGCCGGGGGTTGTATAATAAACGGGTTCTTTAACAATAAAGTGTATGAAGATAAGTGAAAGAAAAGGCGTCAGATATACCAGGTTGCCGATTTTGTCATTTGTTGGGGCAAGCTGCATTGCCCTAAGCCACAGGTAAAAAGTCAGGCCCATCTCAAAAATGCCTGTATAGACCGAGGCCAGCACACCTCTTGCACCCACGCTGAACAGCGGTGACCCGGTTACCAGAGTAGCAGTAATTAGGCAGACAGATGCAATTGAGAAGTTTACAAACAGCTTTACCGCCTGATCGCGCTTGTCGCGCACATTCATTATAAAATACAGGGCCCACAGGACAGAGCTGCCTGTTGCCAGCAAGACGCCGGTGGTATCTGACTTTCCCGGACTGAAAGGGGCTCCCTGTGATGCAATCAGGTATACACCTGCAAAGCTGATAAAGAGAGAGACAAAGCTTTTGGCCGGAATCTTCTGGCCCAGAAGAGGCACCGAAAGAAATACCATAACGATGGGCCATATCATGTTAAGTGGCTGCGCAACCTGTGCGGGTAGCAGATAGTATGCCCTAAGGAGTATGAGGTAATAGATGAATGGATTAAGCATTCCCAGCAAGGCGGAGGCAATAATGTCGCGGCGTGTTGTAGCCATCAGCTGGGGTAATTTGCCGGTAATTACAATGATAATAAACAGGACGGCTGCCGATACAACTGAGGCTATGGTAAGTATTGTCAGTGCAGGGGCCTCTGCAAGAGCAGTCTTGAACGCAGTCGGGATTGTTGACCAGAAGAATATTGCCAGTCCGGCATAGATGAATGATTCTCTGTTTTGTTGCATGCCGGAAGTATAACAGGTGTTTTCAGATTATTTCAAATCCGGTATAGGGTGCCAGTATCTCAGGGATTACTATTCCGTTGGCAGTCTGGTTGTTTTCAAGCAGTGCCGCAACCACTCTTGGCAGGGCAAGGGCACTTCCGTTCAGTGTATGAGCCAGGCGGGTCTGCTTCTCTCCCTTTGCACGATACCTGCATTTAAGCCTGTTTGCCTGGAAGGTTTCGAAATTGGAAACAGAACTGACCTCAAGCCAACGCTTTTGTCCGGCTGACCATACTTCAAAATCATATGTCAGTGCAGATGTGAATGAGATATCGCCGCCGCATAGCTTAAGTATCCTGTATGGCAGTCCAAGCTTTGCAACAAGTCCCTCTACATGTCGAGCCATCTCCTCAAGTGCATCATATGATGACTCCTGGCTGGTTATCTGAACAATTTCCACCTTGTCGAACTGGTGAAGCCTGTTCAATCCCCTTACATGAGCCCCCCAAGAACCGGCTTCCCTCCTGAAACAGGGGGTGTAGGATATGTTTTTAACCGGCAGTTGCGATTCGTCGAGTATCACATCGCGGTAAATATTTGTAACAGGAACTTCAGCAGTGGGTATCAGGTAGAGGTTGTCAATTCCGACATGGTACATCTGTCCATCCTTGTCGGGTAACTGTCCTGTCCCGAATCCTGAGTCTTCATTTACAACTACAGGAGGCTGAACCTCATTATAGCCGGCTTTAATACCTTCATCGAGAAAAAAGTTGATGAGAGCCCTCTGCAATCGTGCTCCCTTACCCTTGTATACCGGAAAGCCAGCCCCGGTAATTTTGATACCGAGATCGAAGTCTATTATGTCTCTGTCTTTTATTATCTCCCAGTGCGCTTTTGAGCCTTCGGGCAATTGTACAATATTACCACCATCCCGTATCACCAGGTTATCCTCGGCGCCCTTGCCGGAGGGAACAGAATCGTGCGGCAGGTTGGGCAACCTTACAGTCTCCTCATTCAACCTTGCTTCAATTTCAGCAAGCCTTGCCGTGTGAGACCTTATCTCCTCCTTCATCGACTGAGTCTTTTCCCTGATATCTGCAACAGCTGCACTATCGCCTGATTTCATGAGAATACCGATCTCTTTTGAGATTCGGTTTATCTCAGCCTGAACCGATTCTGAAAGGGTAAGAAGTTCACGACGCTCCCTGTCGAGTTTTAAAATCTGTTCAACACTGCTGGTGGCATCGAAGTTCTTGACTTTTAGCTTTTTTATTACCAGTTCGCTGTTTTCCCTGATAAAATTTATCGTAAGCATTGCCTGTACTTATTATGTCGGGTATAATCAAAAGTAACAAAAACTCCTGAATCTGTTCCGTTTCACGGACAAATCCAGGAGTCTGATTATTCAGTGTGGTTCCTGTTATTCGCCGACCGGACGAACAGAAACGAATGATCTGTTGTTCTTTCTTTTTCTGAATTCGATAACTCCATCGATCAGTGCAAAAAGTGTATGGTCCTTACCCATACCAACATTATCGCCCGGGTGGTGTACTGTACCCCTCTGACGGACAATAATATTGCCTGCCTTGGCAGTCTGGCCTCCGAAAAGCTTGAGCCCTAGCCGTTTGCTTTCCGATTCGCGGCCGTTACGTGAACTACCTACTCCCTTCTTGTGTGCCATGGTCTGATATTTTTATTCTATTACAGTTACTGTTGTATTATTCGCTTTTAGGCTTGCGTGCAGGGGCCTTCTTTGCAGCAGGCTTCTTTTCAGCATCACCGGTTGCCGGGGCTTTTTTGGCCGTTGCCTTCTTCCCGGTTGTGTCAGTTTTTGCTTTTGCTTCCTTCTTTGCAGGAGCCTTTTTCTCAGCAACCTTCGTATCAGCGGCGGCTTTCTTAACCGGCGCTTTCTTTTCAGCAGGAGCTTCAGCAACTACAGTATCACTCTTTTCTGCGGCTACCGGTGCACTCTCCTTCGCAGGAACCTTTTTGGGTTTTCTTCCCTCAGCCTTTTCATGTATTCCTACAATCTCGACATGAGTAAAATACTGACGATGACCTGTGCTCTTCTGATAACCTTTTCTCCTCTTCTTCTTGAAAACGATCACCTTGTCACCCCGTACCTGATCGAGAACCTTGCCCTCAACAAGGGCATCCTTTATCAGAGGCTCTCCAACGATAATCGTGTCTCCGTTCTCAATAAGCAGAACCTTGTCAAATTCAACCTCGGTTCCCTCCCCGAGCTCAAGCTTGTGAACGAATATCTTCTTTCCTTCTTCAACTTTAAACTGCTGTCCTGCAATTTCAACTATTGCGTACATTTTAACTTGTATTAAGTTTCTCCGTAAGGCGTGCGACAAATTCAGAACGCAACTTCTTCAAGCCCTGCCGGATTTTCTCCGTTTTTCGGACTGCAAAGATAATAAAAAGAGAATAAATGCAAACCGCATCGACTAATTTTATCGGGATTACCAAAATATTTCACATCAAAGGGTTTTATAACATTTTCTGGTCAGGAGACTACAATAATTGCCGGCCGATTTGCTTAATGAAAAAGCTCAGGGTGTTAACCGATATTACTTACAATATCTTTATATTTGCCGGGTAACACAACGATTCACGTCCCTCATTTTGTTGATATGCGAAGGGTGAAACTTAAGGTTTTGGGCATCTCTTACAGCCAGACTCAGTCAGGTGCTTATGCGCTGGTGCTTGCAGAGGAAAAGGGCGAAAGGAGGATGCCAATAATAATTGGAGGCTTTGAAGCTCAGTCGATTGTTATCAAGCTCGAAAACCTTAATCCGCCAAGACCTCTTACTCACGATCTGCTGAAGAGCTTTGCCGACTCATTTGGAATTACTCTTTTCGAAGTGATTATAGACAGGTTCGAAGATGGTGTCTTCTACTCAAAGCTTGTATGCAGCGACGGGGAGAAGGACTTCTCGATCGATTCACGTACATCTGATGCCGTAGCCCTTGCCCTGAGGTTCAACTGCCCGATCTTCACGACAGAGGATATACTGGAAAGGGCCGGAATAATAATAGATCAGGCATCTGCAGAGTCAGAGCCGGAGAGTGAGGAGGAGGGAAAGGCAATGGCATCAGGTGAGGACTTCAGGTCACTTTCAGATGAGGAGCTTGCAAAAATGATGGAAGACGCAATTGCCCGCGAAGATTATGAAAGGGCTGCTGCCCTTAAGAGTGAAACAGACAGAAGAAAGAAATTGAAATAGGTATACTGCTGACATTGCTCGACTATGAGAAAGATATCGATGGTACTGACATTGTTAATCCCCTTCATGGGGGTTTTTGCTGCTTTCACACCCGACAGTTCCGCAGTCGGACAGGATTCTCTGATGGCAGCTGTCACTGCTGCACAACAACAGGAAGAGGTAGTTGCCGTCACCGCCGGCAGCCTGGCCTCAGGAGGAAATGTAATCGACACAGCCCTTAGTTCAGGAATAACCCTTACGGGTTTAATCAGGGGCTTGCTAGGAATGGCTGTAATACTGGCTATTGCGTTCATATTCAGCAAAAACAGAAGGGCGATAAACTGGAGGGTGGTTGTTATAGGACTGGCCATTCAGATAATTCTTGCAGTTGGAATTCTGTATGTTCCCTTCGTAAGGTTCTTTTTTGAGTTTGTAGGGAAAATCTTTGTCAAGATACTTGACTTTACAAAGGAGGGAAGTACTTTCCTGTTCGGCAACCTTATGGATATTGATTCATTCGGAATGATCTTTGCCTTTCAGATACTGCCGACAATAATATTCTTCTCGGCCTTAACCTCCCTTCTCTTCTATCTGGGAATCATCCAGAAAGTGGTTTATGCCCTTGCCTGGGTAATGACCAAAACAATGCAACTGAGCGGTGCTGAGAGTCTTTCGGTAGCAGGAAATATTTTTCTCGGGCAGACAGAATCGCCGCTAATGGTGAAGGCATATCTGCCAAAGATGAATCCGTCTGAAATAATGCTTGTGATGACCGGAGGTATGGCGACCCTGGCAGGCGGGGTACTGGCAGCGTACATTGGATTTCTCGGTGGTGGTGATCCGGTACAGAGGCTGATATTTGCCAAGCATCTTCTGGCCGCATCGGTAATGGCTGCTCCAGGGGCAGTAGTAATAGCCAAGATGCTCGTGCCACAGGTTGACGACATCGACCGTGAAATAGAGATTACACGCGACAAGGTGGGTAGCAACATACTTGATGCAGTATCGAACGGCACCACTGAAGGACTCAGGCTTGCGGCCAATGTAGGAGCCATGCTGCTGACTTTCATCGCATTCATAGCCTTCGTAAACTACATATTTCTGAAGCTTGGTCAGTGGACAACCATCAATGATGCAATTGCCACAGCAACCGGCGGTAATTATGACCGTCTGTCACTGCAGTTTTTACTTGGGTACACATTCGCACCACTAATGTGGCTGATAGGAGTGGGAACCGAAGATATCACACTGCTTGGCAGGCTTCTGGGAGAGAAGGTCATAATGACGGAGTTTGTCGGCTACATTAGCCTTGCCGAACTAAAGGATGCAGGAGCCTTCGTGCACAACAAATCGATAATTATGGCTACATATATGCTTGCAGGTTTTGCAAATTTCGCATCTATAGGAATCCAGATCGGCGGTATCGGGTCACTGGCTCCAAACCAGAGGGTACTGCTTTCCAGATTCGGTCTCAGGGCTCTGCTGGCAGGAACCCTGGCATCGCTGATGTCGGCTACGATTATAGGCACCATACTGGGTTAGAGAAGACATCTTATTTGTTAATAACAGATTGAATATGAGGATTTTTATTGCAGCAGTACTATTATTTGCAGGTAGTGTCATTACCATGCAGGGAAAGCAGTATTCACTAGTATCGCCTGATGGCAAGATTGAGGTTAAGATCGGGGTTGCCGGTTCGGTTACCTTTTCTGTATTTATGAACCAAATCCTTGTGACGGGTCCCTGCGAGGTGGGGATGGAACTTGAGGGAGGCCGGATGATTGGCCGCAATGAGGCTGTTTCGCGGACCACCACCCAGAAAGTGAACAATATTATAAAACCTGTGGTGCCTCACAAGAACTCATTGGTAAGGGATGAGTACAACTTACTCTCACTCAGAATGCGGTCGGGATTCACCCTCACTTTCAGGGCATATAACGATGGTGTGGCCTACCGGTTCGAATCTTCACTGAAGGGAGATCTGACCGTCGTGAACGAAGTTGCACAGATAGGCTTCCCTGGCGGCACAACAGCATGGTATCCGCTGGAGGATAGTTACCTGTCTCATAATGAGCGTACATACCTGAAATCGGCACTCGACACCATCACACAAAAACATCTTGCAAGTCTGCCGGCCCTCTTCGTGGCTAATGGAGTAAACGTACTGCTGACAGAATCAGACCTGGAAGATTATCCCGGAATGTGGGTCAGAGGCAGCGGCAGTGGTGGTATATATGGAGTATGGCCCGCATACCCTGCTGCTGAAAGGCTTATCCGTGACAGAACCCTCTCTGTTACAGAGCGTAAGGAATACATTGCGACAACAAAGGGTACCCGTACCTTCCCGTGGAGGGTTTTCATCATCTCTGATGATGACGGTGGTTTGATTGAGAGCGATATGGTATTCAAGCTGGCGCCTGAGTGCAGGCTTAAGGAGACAGACTGGATACGACCCGGCATGGTGGCATGGGACTGGTGGAATGCCAATAATATATATGGTGTGGATTTCAGGGCAGGACTCAATACCGAGACCTATAAATATTATATAGACTTTGCTTCAGAGAACGGCATTGAATATATCATCCTTGATGAAGGATGGTACAGGCTTGGCAACGTGCTCGACATTGCTCCGCAATTCGATCTTCCAGAACTTTTCAGATATGCTGACGAGAAGAATGTGGGAATAATACTATGGGTTGTGTGGAAGACTTTCTGGGATCAGATTGAAGAGGCACTTCCGAAGTTCGCTGAGTGGGGCGCAAAGGGGATAAAGGTCGATTTCATGCAGCGAGATGACCAGTGGATGGTTAACTACTACCACGAAATAGCCATCAGGGCAGCTGAATACAAGATGCTTGTTGATTTCCATGGTTCATACAAGCCTGTTGGGATGATAAGGACCTATCCGAACGTGCTGACAAGCGAGGGTTTAAAGGGCCTTGAGCACTGCAAATGGAGCGAGGATGCAAATCCTGAGCATAACGTAACGATACCATTTATCAGAATGGTGGCAGGCCCGATGGACTATACCCCGGGGGCTATGGTAAATATGGACAGGCTAAGCTTCAAGCCGATGTACAACAGGCCGGCCAGTCTGGGTACACGTGTACACCAGATGGCTATGTATGTGGTATATGAGAGTCCGCTGCAAATGCTGGCCGATAATCCTTCGAACTACAAGCGCGAACCTGAGTGTACATCATTTATGGCCTCGGTTCCGGTAATGTGGGACGAGACCAGGGTACTGCATGCAAAAATTGGTGACTATGTAGTTCTGGCACGCCGCCGCGGAAATGAGTGGTATATAGGAGCGATGACTGACTGGACGGCGAGGGAATTCGATGTTGATTTGTCTTTCCTTGCTGCCGGTGATTATACTATTACATCGTTTGCCGATGGTATAAATGCCGACAGGTATGCCAGTGACTACAGGAAGACCGTTGGCAGCGTTTCATCTGCAACAAGTATAAACCTGAAGATGGCTCCCGGCGGCGGATGGGTTGCGAGAATAACTCCCAAATGATCGTTTGAGACATGAAGCAATATCTTGACCTGCTTGATCATGTAATTTGCAACGGCACCAGAAAGAGTGATCGGACAGGAACAGGAACGCTCAGCGTTTTCGGCTACCAGATGAGATTTGACCTTGGTGACGGATTTCCGCTGATGACGACGAAGAAGCTACATGTGAAGTCTGTTATACACGAACTGCTGTGGTTTATAAGCGGAGATACCAACATAAGGTATCTAAGGGAAAACGGAGTGCGGATATGGAACGAATGGGCCGATGCCGATGGCAATCTCGGGCCGGTTTACGGATACCAGTGGAGATCTTGGCCGGTGGCTGGTGGAGGATCAGTCGACCAGCTCAGGCAGGTTCAGGAATCAATAAGAGAGAACCCCGATTCGCGAAGGCATATGGTTACAGCATGGAACCCGGGTGAAATTGATAAGATGGCTCTTCCGCCCTGTCATATCATGTTCCAGTTCTATGTGGCAGACGGCAGACTGTCGTGCCAGCTGTACCAGCGCAGCGCTGACATCTTCCTTGGAGTTCCGTTCAATATTGCGTCTTACTCGTTCCTGCTGCTGCTGATGGCTTCAGTGACCAGGCTCAGACCTGGGGAGTTTATCCACACCCTGGGCGATGCTCATATTTATCTTAATCATATTGAGCAGGTTAAGCTTCAAATGTTGCGCAAGCCTCTACCACTGCCAAAAGCATGGGTAAATCCTGACATAACGGATATTACCGGGTTCAGGTATGAAGACTTTACAATTGAGGGCTATGAGGCGCATCCTCATATAAAAGGTGAAATATCAGTATAGGGTTAAAAGATGATATCAATAATTGTTGCCATAGCAAAGAACTCGGCAATCGGAAGGAATAACGAACTTTTATGGCACCTTCCGGCCGACCTTAAGAGATTCAAGCGCCTTACCTCAGGCCATTGCGTGTTGATGGGCAAGAAGACCTGGGAGTCTTTACCGGTGAGACCTCTGCCCGGGAGAAAGAACATTATTCTGACTGACAATCCCGACGACTGTTTTAACTGCTCCCATACCGCTTTCTCTATCGATGAGGCATTGGCTCAGTGCAAGGAATGCGAGGAGATTTTCGTAATCGGGGGAGGTTCGGTATACAGGCAGTTCATGGAGATTGCCGACAGGTTGCTGATAACCTGGGTAGACAGGGATTACGAAGCTGATACCTGGTTCCCTGAGATTGATCCTGCAGTCTGGGAGGAGACGGAGCGGGAGGGTGATTATTTTGATGAAGCGAATGGCTTCACATACAGATATATAACCTATCTGCGTCGTAGCCGGCAGTAACTTCTTCAACTTTTGTTCGTAAAACGGTTAAACCATTTGCCTGCAGGTTCATCTATATGCAAGTAAATTGTATTAACCTAATAATTGAGTTTTATGAAAAAAAGGGTGTTTATAGCAATGACGGTTATTGCATTTGCAATTACAGCAATCTCATGTCAGAAAAGCGAGAGAATTACTGAGAGAGATACCGACCTGGCTGATGACAACATTATTGCCGAGGCAATCTTTGATGATGTCTTCAACTCTGTTGATATAGCTTCATGGCTGCTTGACGGGGCACTTAAGAGCGATTTTGCCAAGGGGATCTCCCTGGTAACCGATTCCTGTCCGGTTATTACAGTAAATATTCCCGATGGAACGACCTGGCCCAAACTCATCACGATTGATTATGGTGATGGCTGTACAATTCATGATGTGACCAGAAAAGGCAAGATGATTATTGAAATAACGGCCCCTCGCAATGTTGTGGGGTCAGTGAGAAGAGTCTCATTCGATGGCTATTATTTCAATGATATTGCGGTTGAGGGTAGCAAGAGCATTAAGAATCTTGGACCGAACAGTAATAACAACATTGTAATTGAAGTGAAACTGGAAGGAGGAAAAGTAACCCTTCCTGATGGCAAGACCATAGAGAGGGCAGTTGAACGTCAGAGGGAATGGATTGCCGGGTTCAATACTCCGTTTTACATCTGGGATGATGAAAGTCTGATTTACGGTACAACATCAGGCAAGAACATAAATGGTGTGGCCTATACCACTACCATTACCACACCCCTTCACTGGAAAAGGGCATGCAGGTTCATTGTCTCGGGAGTTATCAGGATGGAAAGGGAAGGGGTCGAACCTGTTGAGCTAGATTACGGTGCCGGAGAATGTGATGCGAAGGCAGTATTGCGCAGGGGCGAAGATGAGAAGGAGATTCTGTTAAGGCTCAGACATAAGAAGATGTAACAGGAACAAAGAGCCCCGGTGAGATGCCGGGGCTCTTTGTTTTGATCAGTTTGAAATCAGGCTGACCTGAGCATTTTCATGTTAATCCTTTCGAGTTTTTTGACAGCATAATCGGTTGTTACCATGAATTCCCTCTCTTCGGTTGAGGGAAGTTCAAACATGGCGTCTATCATTATCGACTCGCAGATAGCTCTGAGTCCCCTTGCTCCCAGTTTGAATTCTATGGCCTTGTCGACGATATAATCTAGTGCTTCATCGCTGAAGGAGAGGCTGATATTATCCATTTTGAATAGCTTGACATACTGCTTTGTGATGGCATTCTTCGGGTCTGTCAGGATGGCCCTCAGTGCTTCGCGATCGAGCGGATTGAGGTGCGCGAGTACCGGAAGTCGACCCACTATTTCAGGTATCATGCCATAGGATCTGAGGTCCTGCGGTGCGATGTATTGCATAAGGTTACCCTTGTCGACCCTTTCGCGGTGCTTTGATGCTCCGTATCCTACAACCTGGGTGTTGAGTCGCGAGGCTATCTTCTTTTCGATTCCGTCAAATGCCCCTCCACAGATGAAAAGAATGTTCTTGGTGTCGACAGGAATCATTTTCTGTTCGGGATGCTTTCTGCCTCCCTGGGGAGGTACATTTACTACCGAGCCCTCGAGCAGTTTCAGCAGACCCTGCTGAACGCCCTCACCTGAGACATCACGTGTAATTGAGGGGTTGTCACCTTTGCGGGCTATCTTGTCAATTTCGTCTATGAAGACGATTCCCCTTTCAGCTGCCTTCACATCATAATCGGCGTTCTGCAGCAGTCTGGTAAGAAGGCTTTCGATATCCTCACCGACATATCCTGCTTCGGTAAGTACTGTTGCATCAACAATTGTAAATGGTACATGCAGCATTTTGGCGATGGTACGTGCAAGGAGAGTCTTTCCCGTGCCTGTTTCCCCTACCAGTATGATATTTGATTTTTCGACCTCTATGTCGTCGTTGTCGGGTTTCTGCAGGAGTCTCTTATAGTGGTTGTAGACCGCCACGGCAAGTATCTTTTTTGCATCGTGCTGTCCGATTACATACTGATCGAGAAACTCCTTTATCTCAACGGGCTTGAGAAGCTGAATCTCATCTACGGAGAATCCCGATTTGCTGCCCATCTCTTCGACCATGATGCTGTGTGCCTGCTCAATGCAGTGGTCACAGATATGGCCGTCGAGACCGGCAATAAGAATGTTGGCCTCTTTTTTGGTTCTTCCGCAGAATGAACACTTGTCCATCGTTATTTCTTTTCTTTAGGTCTGAAAAGCACCTCGTCGATCAGACCGTATGCCTTGGCCTCTTCGGCTGTCATCCAGTAATCCCTGTCAGAATCCTTCTCAACCTGGTTCACATCTTTGCCTGAGTGGGAAGCAATAATCTCGTATAGTTCCTTTTTCAGCTTGGTTATTTCACGGGCCATGATCTCAATATCGGCAGCCTGACCTTCTGCTCCGCCTGAAGGCTGGTGCAGCATCACGCGCGAGTGCTTCAGCCCCGACCGTTTGCCCCTGGTTCCTGCAGTAAGAAGAACTGCGGCCATAGATGCCGCCATGCCGGTGCAGATCGTTGCGATGTCGGCCGTTATGTACTGCATCGTGTCGTATATGCCGAGACCGGCATATACTGAGCCGCCCGGACTGTTGAAGTATATCTGTATATCCTTGCCCGGATCAGTTGAATCGAGATAGAGCAGCTGCGCCTGGATAATGTTTGCTACGTCATCATATATCGGCAGGCCCAGGAAGATAATCCTGTCCATCATCAACCTCGAAAAGACGTCCATCGTTGCGATGTTCAGCTGACGTTCCTCTATGATTGTGGGTGAGATATAACTGCCGGAAACGGATGCATATTTATGCAGCATCAGGCTGCTGACGCCTTTTTTGCTTCTCGCAAATTTCCCGAAATCGTCAAAGTTGCTCATGATCAGTAGAGTTGATTAGAGTTCAAAATTACTAAAATAATCCCTGAAATTTAACTCAGTTTTCTTTTACTGTTCGAACAGTTTGTTGAATTGTTCTGAAGAGACCTTCTTTTCGTCGAGTTTCACATTCTCTCTTATGAAGTCGGTAACCTTGTTGTCAAGCACCCTGTCTGCGAGTTTTCTGGCCTCCTCCTCTTTCTTGAGCAGTTCGCGGGCATAAACGCCTATCTGGTCGTCTGTAGCATAGTATAGGCCGTACTGCATAAACTGGTTTCTTGTAACCATCATGGCCTCAAGCATTAGGTCCTCCTCTGAAACCTTTATTTCGTTAGCCGAGGCTATGCGGTTCCTTATCAGCTGCCATTTCATATCCTTTCTGAAGGCATCGAACTCCTTTTCAATCTGTTCAGCCGTCAGCTCCTTGTTTGCGGCCAGAAGCCACCTCTTGAGAAACTCCTCGGGCAGGTCAATTTTCGTCTTCTCGATGGCATAGTCAATGGCATCGATTTTGAACCTGTAGTCACTCTCCTGCTTAAGGTTGGCAACGATCTCCTCCTCGATTCTGGCTTTGAACTGCGGTTCGCTCATATCTTCCTCACCTCCGAAAACCTTCCTGAAGAAGTCAGCGTTCAGGCTGGCAGGTTCGAAGGTGCTTATTGACTCGATTTCAAAGGCAAAATTGCCGCTTATGTGCTCGACATCGTCCTTTTTTATCTTTAGGAATGAAGCTATCTCGGTCTCATTCCTGAGAGTCTTCCTTATGTCGAAGATTACAGTTTCACCGACACTTTTTCCGACGAATAGGCTCTTTTCGGTCTCATCATCAACCATTGACAGTAGCAGCGAGACGCCTTCAGCCCTGATACCTCCCTCGGCGGGTTCATTGTCTTCACCAAGCGACACAGCGGTTCCCATTATTCTTGACTTTTCGCCTGCCGTTTCATTCTCAACAAACTCACCGTGGCGCCTGCGGTGGTTCTCAACGAACCCCTCCTTCATCTTATCGTCGGGAGTAATTATATAGTATGGAACCTTATTCTTTTTAGTGAACTGAGCCTCAAACTGCGGAGTAAGACCAAGGTCGAAACTGAAGGTCAGTTCATCCTGCCTGTCGAATTCATCAGGGTCGAGCTCATGGGGGAGTGGATCTCCCAGGATATCGAGCTTCTCTTCCTGCAGGTAGTCAGAAAGCCTTTTCGAGATGATTTTATTGAGTTCTTCTATGAGAATGGCTTTTCCGTATAGCTTCCTTATCAGCCCAATTGGCGCCATTCCGGGCCTGAAACCCTTGAGCTGTGCATTTCGCCGCTGCTGTTTCAGTTCAGACTCAACCTTATCTTCATAATCATTTTTTTCAACAGTGATTTTTACAACCGCATTCAGTTCATCAATCTTTTCAAGCGTAACGTTCATACTTTTCAAGTTTATCATTTTGTTTAAAAACCGCCCAAACCCTCTCTGTGTCGATATGTTTAAGCGGTTCAAACCTGGTGCGGATGAAGGGACTCGAACCCCCACGCCCTGAGGCACAAGATCCTAAGTCTTGCGCGGCTACCAATTACGCCACATCCGCGTGAAATTCCGCGCAAAGGTACAAAAATTATCATTACGGCAATTAGGAGGCAACTATCTTCTCAACTCGAAATTCTTGCCCAGGTAGACTTTTCTTACGTGCTCATCTTCAGCAAGTTGTTCGGCGGTGCCTGATTTCAGAATCCTTCCCTCGAATAGCAGGTAGGCCCTGTCGGTTATAGAAAGGGTTTCATGAACATTATGGTCGGTAATAAGTATACCAATATTCTTGTCCTTTAGTTTAGCCACGATCTCCTGAATATCTTCAACGGCAATCGGGTCGACTCCTGCGAATGGTTCATCAAGCAGGATAAATCTCGGTTTCAGCGACAGTGCCCTTGCTATTTCGGTTCGCCTTCGCTCGCCACCTGAGAGCTGGTACCCCTTGCTTTTTCTGATCCTGTTGAGTCCGAACTCCGACAGCATCGTCTCTACCCGTTCTTTCTGTTCATCGGCAGTCATGTCTGACATTTCAAGTACCGCTCTGATATTATCCTCAACCGACAGTTTTCTGAAGATTGAAGGCTCCTGGGCAAGATATCCGATTCCCCGGCGCGCTCTTTTGTATACAGGAAGACCGGTTATTTCCTCCTGCTCGAGGAATATCTTTCCCTCATTAGGCGATATAAGTCCGACAATCATGTAGAAAGAGGTTGTTTTACCTGCTCCGTTGGGCCCCAGCAGCCCGACAATCTCTCCCTGCCGTACCTCGATTGAAACACTGTCAACAACGGTCCGGTTTCTGTATCTCTTTACCAGGTTTTCCGTGAATAGTCTCATCTCTCTATAGTGATCTGTTTTCACCTGATTCGGCAGCATATTCTGCTTCTCTCCTCCTGTCCTCCTCAAGTCGTTTTCTCTCAACCCTTTGCGAAATCAGAATACCAGCCTCATATAGAACCAGCAGAGGCATGCAGACAAGCACCTGGCTGAAAATATCAGGCGGTGTTATTATTGCAGCCAGCAGCAGTATCAGCACCAGCGAGTGCTTACGGTATTTTCTCAGGAACGCAGGGGTAACCAGTCCTATCCTCGACAGGAAATAGATGATAATGGGCAGTTCAAAAACGAGGCCGCTGGCAAGCGAAATCGAAGTGATGGTTCCGATATAGGATCTCAGGAATATCTGGTTGCTCACCTGTACGCTAACGGTATATGAGCTCAGGAAGTGGATCGACAGGGGGGCTATTATGAAATAGCCGAACAGCACTCCTGTCAGGAAGAGTGCCGAGGAGTAGAATACTGCACCCCTGGCATGTGAGTATTCATTTTCATAGAGAGCCGGCCTGAAGAACCTCCAGAATTCCCAGAAAATGTATGGAAAAGCAATTATTACCCCGGAGATGAGTGAGATGGCAATATGTGTCGTGAACTGTCCGGCCATCTTGATGTTGATGATATCAAAATGGTTCCGGTTTATGCACAGAGCCTTTATATTCACCAGTTCGCCGAGACGGCACAGCAGCCTGTTGGTAAGGAATTCCGGCTCCTTGGGTGCGAGTATGATCCTGTCAAATATTATATCCTTGAAGATAAATGCAACAATAGCCATAACGAATACGGCAAGAACAGACCTTATAATATGCCACCTTAACTCCTCGAGATGCTCGAGGAAAGTCATCTCACCCTCACTTTTCGATTTTCCGCCTCCTCTTTTTGCCATTGCGAGTAGAGAATTAAGCTGTTCTTTAGCAGCAAGCAAAGATGCGAAAACAAATTAACCTGTACAATACAGGCCTTAAATACAACACTTGCGCCTTCACGAATCGGTTTTATCAAAAAAACCTTTTTATCGCATATTATATTTTGGTTTTTAACTAACAATAAAATTGCTTATATTTGGTTAAATGTACTTGTGTTCAGCAATGAACCGGTCAGTTTTAAAATTGAGTTGAAAGGGGCACTTATTTGAGCTTTTGCATTTAAAAGGGTTTGTTTTTATGTTCGATGACTCTTCCATACATGAGTATCTGAAGAAATATTTCGGTTTCGACAATTTCAAGGGGAACCAGGAACCGATTATAAAGAATGTTCTTGCAGGAAACGATACATTTGTTCTCATGCCAACAGGAGGCGGCAAGCATGTCCTGAGCAGCATCTGGACGCTGGACAGGGAGTATGCCGTCGAGCGCT
>CAYUOS010000041.1:0-23943 GCA_964446435.1 uncultured Rikenellaceae bacterium
GCAACTGAGCCTCCTTAAGGGTAAGTTTTTCCTTCTGCCCTGAGCAAATAAGTTCAAGCGTGTTGTATTTCAGGAGGGTTGAAGAGATACTATAGTCATCGTTTACCGAAGAGTAGACTCTGCGCAGAATGTTGTTTATTCTGAGCACCAGTGCCTCAGGATCAAACGGTTTTGTGATATAGTCATCGGCTCCCAGCTTCAATCCCCTTATAATGTCCTCCTTCATGCTCTTGGCCGTAAGAAATATAAATGGCATTGAAGGCGCGACCGCCCTCATCTTTTCAGCAAGGGTAAACCCATCCATCTCAGGCATCATAACGTCGAGAACGCAGATATCAGGTTTGTTTGCGCTGAACCGGTCCCATGCCTTCTGGCCATCCGTTGCCAGGTCAACCTCAAATCCGCTCATCGTAAGGTATTGCGACAGGATATTCCCAAAATCGCGGTCATCTTCAGCTAGCAGTACTTTCATATTTATTTATTTTGTTACATACATTTATATTGGCAGTGTTATGGTGAAGGTACTGCCCTTTCCAACCTGGCTCTCAAGTTCCACCCTCCCTCCGTGAGCTTCAGCGATGCGCTTAACATAGTAGAGCCCGAGTCCGAGTCCCTTCGTCTTATGGATATCTCCCTGCGATACCCTGTAGAACTTTTCAAAGATCAGTTTCTGGTCATTCTTTCTTATACCCACACCATTGTCAGTCACCCTGATAATTACTTCCCGGCCGTTGGTAAATGCCTCCAGGCTGACTTCAGGATTATGAGGGGAGTATTTAACTCCGTTTGACAGCAGGTTGTTTATCATTGTTGTGAAGTAGGTTACATCGGCCCTGATACTGATACCTTCCAACCTGATATTGTCTGAGATTACAGCTGCATCGGCATTACCTGCCCTGAAGCTCCTAACGATCTCGGTGAGAACCGGCCCTACGGCAACCTGTTTCATTTCGGGTTCAAACTCTGTTCTTTCCCAGATGCTGATTTCGAGTATCAGGTTGATAAGCTGATTCAGGTTGACACTCTGTTTACCTATCATTCTGGCTGTCTCGATAATTTTATTTCTGTCTTCCAGTATCTTCTCCAGCTCAAGGGTCTTGCTTGCCACTGATATTGTTGACAGCGGTGTCTTGAGCTCATGTGTCATATTGTTGATGAAGTCTGTCTTCAGTTCTGAGAGCCTTCTCTCTTCGGCCAGATTCCCGTATGCAACAATAAAGATAACCACAACCACTACGATACTCAGGGCACTGAGAAGCAGGGAAATGATCATCTCACGGAAAATGATGGCTCTCTTGCCGGTGATATCTATATAGAAATCAAAAGATATCCGGTGATGATTGTCTTCGTTCCAGAACCTGCTGACGAAGATCCTTGACTTGTCAGTCCTGCTGTTCAGATAGTCGTCGTTTACAAAAATGGTATGCGTGGTATTTTCATCAATCAGGTCGAAGTAGTTCATTACAATGAATGTGGTCAGATTACCATCTGAACCTTGCCTTGAAAAGTATCTGGCAAGAAGTTCTGACAGATACTCCCTTTCGGAGAGCATAGCAACAATATCTGAGGTTATGATACTCTTGACGGTATCGATATCTGTGGGAGCAGCATTACGATAGATGTCGCTTCCGAGAATAATCGAGGAGTAAAAATCGATATAGGCAAATGCAGTGTCGAAACCATTGGTGCGGTTTTGATTCTCGTAAAAATCAAGAGCCTCAACTGACAGCTGGCTGTATCTTATTCTGAACAGCTCGTTCTTCTGAATCCATATCTGCCCTATGATATATGCCTGTACAGATACAAGTACCAGAATTGAAACGATTCCTGCCGTCAGATTGGTCTGTTTTCTCATTTGACTAACTTGCCTCTCTTTGCTATGTGGCTATTAAATGTAGTAAAAAAGTCAATACCAATTGGGCTTTTTGACAATTAGACAACAAAGCTGGGTAAAAAATTCAAAGCCGGGTATGCCTTCTCTTACGTTAACCCGACATTAACTCATCGTTAACAATGGATTGCAGGCCGGATACCTATCTTTACAACGTAAACAAAACAGTAAGGAACAGTCATGAAAAAACATCTACTCATAATTATTATTGCAGTTGCAGCCGTATTTCTTTTGCCTGAGATGTTACAGGCCCAGAAGACTGTTACAACAGTAACCTCAAAAGAAAAGAAGGAAGCTGAGGTTCTGGCCAGGGAGAAGGCAGAGCAGGAGAAACTGCTGCAGGAGAGGCAACTGGATCAGGTCAGAATTCAGATCGACTCATTAAGGGGGAGACGATTCATAGGCCAGGTTCCGGTGGGTGACATAAAGGTTGATGTCTATTCCCATCAGGGTTCCCTGCAGGGATTTCAGAGTCGCGGTATGCCCCGTACTTCATGGGACTTCTCGAGAAGCCTTAATGACAACAGTTCGGTCAAGGAGTATGTTTTTGAGGTTGAAAAGGATATGAAGAATCTTTCTATGAGCATTTCAGGTATGAGCAGGAGCGGTGAGATACGAATCTCTATCCTGATGCCAGGTAACAAGTCATATTCCGAGGTGGTTATAGACGAATTCGGGAATCTGAACTGGAGGAAGTCGTTCGAGTTGAATGAAGACTCCAAAGACAAAATAGGTGTATGGAAGTTCAAGGTAAGTACCAAAAAAGCCAGTGGTAATTTCAGGATATCACTTTCTGCAACCTGAAACAGGTTGGCTGAAGCAAAAAGAGAGGCTGCCACGACCGGGCAGCCTCTCATATTTTTAAGATCAGCTATTCCATTATTACCGTGACTGTGCTGAGGCACGGCCTCCTTTTACGCTTTCAACCCTTACCGTAAACCTGTTGCCACTGCTGACAATCCACTTTATGGTAACCGTTGAGTTGCCCCTTATGTTTGGTATCTCCATTCTTTCAGGGTTTTTCTTTTGTTCTGTGAACACATCAAGGTTTTGCCCGGTTACAACCAGACCAGCCACAACTTTACCACCATCAAGATAGATGTAGTTGGGAGGGTCAATGCGGTACCTCATGTTCTGCGCCGAGTGGGTGGGGGTCATCCTTTTATTCTCGATGGTGGCGATCACCTCTTTCAATCCGCCGCCTATATCATTCACCTTGACGTCAGTGACTTCAAGTTTAGGCAACTGGTATGCGTGGTATATCAGGAATGCAGTATTTCTGTGAGCATCGGTCTCAAGCATGAAACCGGGGTGCAGCCGACCAATAGATTTTGTGAAGCCTCCTATCTCAACTTTTCCGTGAACAGGATGATCAACTTCCGTCCATGGAATGAATGCATCACCCATAAGCAGAAGTCTGTCAAAATCGTACTGATCCCAGTTGAACTGAGGGTTTGACTGACCAGGGGCCTGTCCCATGCCACGACCCTGACCACCTGTCTGCTGGTCGACAGTGCCGGTACTCTGCTGATTGAACATCATGCTTCCGGTCCAGAGCTCATTGGAATATACATATGCACCCTGGGAACCATACCACCAGTCAAGCTCTCCGCCCCAAACAGTGTACATATCCTTCCAGATTGTAAGCAACCTGTATCCCGGGATCAGTTTCTCACCGACTTTTCCAATTGCATCAATCACCATATCGTCTTCACGGGAATATACTTCAGAGCCGCCGCCTTCTACCGAGGGGCCTCTCAGTACCATACCACCTGAATTATGATATGCCTGTGCTCCTGCAATATTCATATGCCTGATGGCGAAGTCACGTACTGCCTGGTTCTCGGGGAAAGTAAACGGGTACTTGTCAGCTCCCGATTGTATGAAGTTGGGCCTCCAGTTGTAACCCCAGTCGCGGTTCGCATCATATGATCCCGGGCCGTCTTCGTCAGTGCGCCCGTCGTTATCGTTGTCGATCTGTCCTTCCGATCCAAGCAGGTCATACTCACCCTTTTCACCCGGGCCTACCCTGATCATCTTTCTTGGGTCATTGGGGTCGACCCTGTACTGACCCTCAGGGTTTTTCTTTCGCATCTGCGATCTTTCGCCATCCTTGTTAAGGTCATCAAAGCCATCCTCATCGAAGAGACCGTCACGATCATCATCACGTGGCACCAGGCCTGAGCGCGGTGTGCCTCCGAAGTTTACGAAATGTTCACGACCGTCGGGGTTGACAGTTGGAAAAATATAGAATGTCTTGTCGTTTAGCAGTTCCCTGACGAAGGCACTGGTCTCGTACATCTCACATAGATACCATGCGAGGTACATAGCCATTTCGGTTCCCTGGATCTCTATTGAGTGGATGTTTGCACCCACGTAGTACCCCGGCTTGTGATTATGTGGTACGGTTCCTTTCACGGTAACGGTAAGAAAGTAGATATCCCTTCCCTGGTATGATTTGCCTGCAGAGGTCATGGTAACCAGGTTGGGATATGCCTTTGCCAGGCGGTTGCAGAAATCTACGATACCAGAGTAGGTATGGTACCTGTTCCAGCTCATCGCCACTTTTGGCTTAACGGGTGTCCCTGCTGCCCTGAAGTATAGTTCCTGCGACTGGGCCATTGCAATAGCCGAGAAGACTATTGATGCCACTATTGTCAGTGCGGTTCTGTATATCTTATTCATTGTTGTCATTTTTATGGTTTCAATGTGATTCAATTGGATGTAACCTTCATCTATTTGAGGGTTGCGCTTATCGTGGCAATTCCGCAGTTCACATCTCCGGCCCTGACCGAGATGTTACCCTTGCCCCTTATCAGCCAGCTATACTCTGTCGAGCTGTAGCCCTCGAGTCTTGCCATTTGCTGTACCCTTGTTCCGGTAATGATGGTTTGCTTTGAATCAAGGTTAAGCGTTACTCGAGGAAGCCTGACGAACCTGTTACGGACACCCATTTCAGGCATCGTAGGGAACAAGCCCTTGTTGGCTACTTTCAAGGTCACACGGAATATATCACCCCCTGTATT
Organism: uncultured Rikenellaceae bacterium; assembly: GCA_964446435.1. Lineage (GTDB taxonomy): Bacteria > Bacteroidota > Bacteroidia > Bacteroidales > VadinHA17 > SLNP01. Next base: position 4,918 of record CAYUOS010000041.1, read on the forward strand.
TTCGATCACAAGATCCCTTATCTCAACTGCGGGATGCAACTCAGCCATTTGCCTTATAAACTCATAGTTTGAAGCCACGATTGAGTTTACTTTATCGGCCGGTGGGTTAATCATCACGAATGGCTTAATCCCTCCGACTTCCACCTTTTTACCCGGGAATCCCGGATGTTTAACCTCTGCCCATGGCACGAAAACATCTCCGAGGTTATTCTCTTCGGCATATTTCAGGAAGGCTATCTCACTGTTCCTGCTTCTGTCGATGTTCGGCCACCACCCGGGGGTGCTGTAGCTGAACCGACCATAGTGAAAGTAGGCCCATTCAACGTAGTTACCTCTTGCTGATGGATTTTGTGGTGTTCCCCTTACTCCTGTAACCGATACATATTTCTCAGCAATTATTCGGTTGACTGTTTCATCAGATCTGGCTATTGTCATGGTATTGCGGTCTCCTGTAGCCGGGGTTGTTGCACCGCCTCTGGCTGCCAGTGCTGCAGAAGCACTACCTCCAGCTCCGGCCTGTCCACCTGCTGCACCCCTTCCTGACTGGGCAAGATTATCCTGGGGCCCGAAGCAGATTGATGCAAATATGTTCCACTGGTCGAAGAGGAAGTCAGCCACAGCCTTGGTTTCAGGTTCTGAGACTGCATGCCTGCCTGCATATCGTCCAAACTCCTGGTAGTTGTATGTCCAGTTATTGTTGAAATTGACACCGCCTTCGCCGTCCTCATTAAACTGGCCGTCACCATCGTTGTCAATACCCTCTGAGTAGATAAGGTATTTACCCTTCTGTCCCCGTGTGAGGTCTGCAGGAATAAGTATTCTTGGGTCATCAGTACTTTCAATATGTGTTCCCTCAGGGTCATGAACCCTGATAAGGGTTATGAATCCATCATTGTTAAGATCCTCGAAGGGGTCTTCCCCTGTTTTCCAGTCACGGTCGAGGTCAACAGCCCTGGCGTTCCAGTTTCTTTCATATCTGAGCCTTGAAAAATATTGCTCTGCGGCATCCGGACTAACATCTGGAAACACATAGAAGGTAACCCTTGACAGCAGATCCCTTATTTCGGGTGAAGAGGCGTTTTTGACCAGGTTTTCTGCAAAACCGGCGGCTATCTCCCTGCCCAGCAGGTAGCTGCCCTCAATACCTCCAAGCACGGCGATGCCAGGCTTGTTGTGCTTGTCTCCGGTTCCGATGGTCAGTACAAGAATATCCTTTCCACCTTCGGTTTTTACCAGCGACTTAATTTCGCAAATCGAGGAATTTGACTTTGCGAGGTTGTTCATGTCACGGTTCAGGGTTGCATGGTCACGATACTGACCGAAAGCCCCCGGATTTGCCAGGAATACTGTTACAGTAGCGGCAATGAGATACTTAATGACAATTTTCATGCTTTTAAGATTTGGATTTAAGGAAATTTAATTGAATCCGGATGTGAGTGCACCCAATTAAGGAAACAGGCATGCCGGGTATAGCACAAACAATCAGGTTTCATGGGTTAACAACATGTATTGAAGCGGGAAAATTAATCATTAATAGGATTGAAGAGGATAAGGGGTGTTAATATCTCCCTGAATTTTAGTTTTTTTAACAAACACCGGGTTCGCGGCATGAGATGTAACCAGGATCGTAGCCCGGGTTCCCTGTAAATTCAAGGGTGTCGTTGTTGTAGTGTCCTGCAATATGCTCGGGCGGCAGCCGGTAAACCAGCTCATCATTATCACTAATGTGTGGCTTTTCCCTTGACATCAGGTCCTCTATGCTTTTGCCGAGCTGGTTGGAGTACCTTGTATATATCGTGTATACACTCCGGGGAATTGCGATTACAACAGTATAAGGACCATAGTCTTTGCGCTGAAAGAGGAAATAGGCAATTTCGATTGGTTCACCCGGGTTAACCCTGTCGCTGGTGTGCGATAGCTGGTTTTCGAATAAAAACCCCTCCGCCAGAATCTTGTCAGCAATCTCACGCTCTCTTGTATTATGAAGAAACACCACACAGTTTTCGAACCTCCTGAGTATGGAAATTAGGATGTCGGTTTTCTGCTTCATCAATGGGGTGTTGATTCATTGAGTTCAAATGTAGCTTATCCTTAATTTATTTACAACACTTCACGGGGTTGTTGTGTTATATGTTAAATTTGTATTTCCAAAACAGCATCTTATGAACTACAGAACAATACTTATCCTGCTTGCCTCATTGATTCTCACTTTTTGCGGGAACCAGAGTCAGAAGGGAGACAAGGAAATCATCTCCGTGAGCATTGCCCCGTTGAAGTACTTCACCGAGGCGATCGCCGGTGACGACTTTGTTATAAATGTAATGGTTCCCCCGGGAGCCGATCCGCATGTTTACGAGCCATCAATGGTACAGATACAGGGCCTTGGCAAATCGGCAGCCTATATTGCCAATGGTTATCTCGATTTTGAGCTGGCATGGCTATCAAGATTCTATCAGGTTAATCCCGGCATGAGTTTTCTGACTCTGGCAAATAACCAGGAACTCCTCTACCAGAGCGCCTGGGAGCATGGCGATCACTGGCATTATGAGGGAGTTGACCCGCATTTCTGGGTGTCTCCTGCTTCGGCACTCACAATGGCGTCAGACATCAAAGGCCTTCTTGTCTACCTGAAACCTGAAAGCAAGGCAAAATATGAACAGAATTATGACAGACTTGTCAGGTCAATCCGTGAGCTTGATGACGAGATATCAGAGATGCTCTCTGCCCGTGAGGGTGGCTCGTTCATGATATATCATCCTGTTCTGGCTTACTTTGCCCGCGATTACAATCTTGAGCAGGTTGCTGTTGAGCATGAAGGAAAGGAGCCTTCACCCTCTCAACTTAAGGGGCTTATCGACAAAGCCAGGGAAAAACAGATAAGTACCATATTCATACAGCCGGAGTTCGACAGGAAGAATGCCGGGGTGATTGCAAAAGAGACTGGTGCTGTTGTGGTTGTTATTGATCCTCTTTCCGAAAACTGGCCTGAGGCAATAAGAAGCATTGCTTCCGGAATCGCCGACAGCTTTAAGGGTGTTAGATAGTAGTGAATGAATGGGTCGCATACTGGAAATAGAGTCTCTTACTGCCGGATACAATGGAAACATTGTCCTCGAAAACATTAACCTCAGGGTAGAGGAGAATGACTACGTTGGGGTAATTGGTCCCAACGGAGGTGGCAAGACCACACTGCTTAAGGTGATTCTGGGTCTGCTTAAACCCGCTTCAGGAAGGATAATTTTTCATGGAGGCTCGGTTGACAGGACGGAGATTGGCTACCTGCCTCAGATGTCAGAGGGTGATGTCACATTCCCTGTAACTGTATTGGATGTGGTGTTGTCAGGACTGATGATAAGGAAGAGCTTAACGGCAAGGATGACCCGCAATGACCGCAAGCTTGCACTTGCAGTAATCGATCAGCTTGATCTTGCGAAGTTATCCGGGGCCTCACTTGGCGAATTGTCGGGAGGTCAGAGACAGAGGGTATTTCTTGGCCGGGCTGTTATAGGTTCTCCGAAGTTGCTGCTGCTTGATGAGCCCGGTAATTTTGTTGATTCAGGCTTTGAGATGGACTTCTATGAGAAGCTGAAGGAGTATAACACGAAGATGGCGATACTTATGGTCTCTCATGACATCGGAACCATCTCCTCACATGTGAAATCATTCGCCTGTGTTAACAGGACCCTCCATTATCACCCCTCAGGGAAGATTACCAACGATCAGCTTAAGGCATACGGGTGTCCGATACAGCTGATAACTCATGGGGAGGTGCCGCACACAGTACTGCTAAAACACTGATTATGCACCAGCTGCTTTTCGAATACTCCTTTATTGTCAAGGCACTGGCAGGTGCACTGTTGGCCAGCATTACAGCCGGACTGGCAGGAACTTATATTGTAAGCAGGAGGCTGGTCTTTCTCAGCGGAGGTGTTACACATGCATCATTCGGGGGCATCGGGATAGGTCACTTCGCTGGCTTTAATCCGGTAGCAGGAGCTGCAGTATTTGGAGTTATCTCGGCGCTTGGGGTCGAATTCCTTGCAAGGTCGCAGAAGATAAGGGAGGATTCAGCTATTGGGATTCTATGGGCCCTTGGCATGGCAACAGGGATTATATTCATCTACCTGACCCCTGGTTATAGTCCCAACCTGATGAGTTACCTGTTCGGCAGCATTCTGACAGTTACCAATGCAGACCTGATTGCACTTGCCATAATGGCCGTGGTACTTATAGTATACTTTACCCTTTTTTACCGCACGATACTCTACCTGTCTTTTGATGAGACATATGCAAGGACATACACCAGATATGCCGATCATTTCAAGTATATATCCATTTCTCTGGTTGCGCTGACTATCGTGCTGAATATAAGAATGGCCGGAGTGATACTAGTGCTATCGCTCTTCACCATACCTCCGAACATTGTGATGCTATTCACAAGGGTTTATAAAAGAGTGGTAATCTGGTCGATAGTAACAGGGTTTGCAGGAACCTTGTCGGGATTTATCATCTCTTACTTTGCAGGGATACCCACCGGCGCGACGGTAATTTTCACCCTGGTGATTATGTGGATAGTGTGCAGATTGTTCACCAGCATACTGACAGGGACGCGAAAAACAGAAAAACAAATAACAGATTGATATTATGAATTATGATGTGATAATTATCGGAAGCGGCCCGGGAGGATACGTGGCCGCAATAAGGGCAGCCCAACTGGGGATGAAGATTGCTGTTGTTGAAAAGGCTGAGCTTGGCGGAGTCTGCCTCAACTGGGGGTGCATACCGACTAAATCACTCCTTAAAAGTGCTCAGGTTTTTGACTATGTCAGGCATGCCTCTGATTACGGAATAGTAGCAGGCGGAGAGGTAAAGGCAGATTTTCAGGCTGTCATTAAGCGCAGCCGTGATGTGGCAGCAGGAATGAGCAAGGGGGTGCAGTTCCTTCTGAAAAAGAATTCGGTTGAACATATTGCCGGCACCGGACGGCTTGTCTCATCAGGCAAGGTTGAGGTAACAGACCCCGACGGCAAGAAGGAGCTACACACGGCATTACACATAATACTGGCAACCGGTGCGAGGTCAAAAGAGCTACCCGGGCTAAGGCAGGACGGAAAAAAGATAATAGGTTACCGTGAAGCAATGACCCTTGAAAATCGACCGGAGAAAATGCTGATAGTCGGATCAGGTGCTATCGGAAGTGAATTTGCACACTTTTACAGTACCATGGGAACAGATGTAACCCTGGTTGAATTCCTTCCCCGGATCGTTCCCAACGAGGACGAGGAGGTGTCGAAGCAGCTGGAGCGCTCATTTAAGAAGGCAAAGATGAAGATACTTACCGGGTCGACCGTCGAGTCTGCAAAGGTCAACGGAGATATTGTGGAAGCTGTAATCAAGACTCCGAAGGGCACTGAGACCCATAGTTTTGATATAGTTCTTTCCGCGGTTGGTGTGGTACCCAATACAGAGAATATCGGACTGGAGGAAGCCGGAGTCAAGGTTGAGAAAGGGAAGGTTGTGGTTGATGATTTCTACCGCACAAATGTTCCCGGTGTATATGCAATCGGCGACATTGTTCACGGACCTGCCCTCGCTCACGTAGCATCAGCTGAAGGAATCATTTGTGTTGAGAAGATTGGAGGTCTTGATGTTAAGCCGCTTGACTACAATAACATACCGGCATGTACATATACAACACCCGAGGTAGCTTCAGTAGGAATGACCGAGGAGGCAGCCAGGAATTCCGGTTTCGAGATTAGGGTTGGAAAGTTTCCTTTTACCGCCTCAGGTAAGGCCTCATCGGCAGGAGCCAGGGAGGGTTTCGTCAAGCTGGTCTTTGATGCAAAATACGGTGAGTTGCTTGGTGCACATATGATAGGGGCAAATGTGACAGAGATGATTTCAGAGATTGTGGTTGCCAGAAGGCTTGAAATTACCGGACATGACCTCATTAAGTCGGTGCATCCGCATCCGACCATGTCTGAAGCAATAATGGAGGCAGCCGCAGCGGCATACGGGGAGGTAATTCACCTGTAGATTCCGGGCAGCTGACGCAACCATTCCCTGCTTTAATGCATCACTATTTTATGTAAGGGATGTTGTATCTGGCAACTTTTTATTATTTTTATAGTCCCAATCGAGACTCTCAGTGAGTTGAGCGAGACCAGGAAAATAATCAAGGGTTGCCTTTCAGGCAACAGACGTGATCAGGAACTACTTTACCGTAGGTACTCTCCTGCTCTTTACTCTGCCTGCCTGCAGTATTCCGGAAGTGATGAAGAAGCAATGGATGTATTGCAGGAAGGTTTCATCAAAATCTACAGCAACCTTTCTCAATACAAGCATGAAGGTTCTTTTGAAGGATGGATGAGGAGAATCATCGTCAACACAGCCCTTGAGAAATATCGTTGCAGATATAATCTCTATCGTGTTGATGATATCGATGACATCGAGGAGCCCGAAGCGTATCCGGGCACAGAAGATTATTCAGGGGTTGAGGCAATGGAACTGCTCGCTATGGTGCGGGAGCTTCCGCCAAAGTACAGAATGGTTTTCAACCTGTATGCCATCGAAGGGTATTCTCACAAGGAGATAAGTGAGATGATGAGGATTACGGAGGGAACTTCGAAGTCGAATCTTTCACGGGCAAGGGTTATTCTTCAAAGGAGACTGGAAACAGAGATGGGAATAAAAATGCGGGTAGCCGATGCAAGATAGGGACGCACATATTGATGTACTCTTCCGTAACGGGCTGAAGAGTCTTGAGGTACTGCCTCCGGCCTCAGCCTGGGATAGAATATCAGTGGCGGCTTCCACCAATAACGGCCGACGCATGTTTCTTGGTGTTGCAGCTTCAGTCGCTGCAATGGTTGCGCTGGCTTCAGCATTCTGGCTGATGACGCAGTCTGTAATGATGTCATGGTCTGATCCGACGGCCCTGACTTTGAATCAGGAGGTAAGACCGGCAGGTAGCTGGTCTGGCCCTGGTCGTGAGAGTGAAGCCTTGTTTTTGTCAGCACCTGACAATGATCTTGCGAGTCCTGCCCAGGAAGCAGCTATGGTAATTACTGCACCAGGAAGGGGAGAGGTTTATGAGATGCCGGTAATTGCTTTCGACAGGGAGTGGGAGTACATATTGACAGAGAATGACTTCATTTCAGATCAGGATAACAGAGATGATATCATGGCCGGAATCTTCCCGCTTGCCGGTCACGCAAGGGTAATTCTTGACAATAATTCAATAACCGGGGATCTGACACCCATAGCTGAGCCCAAGCCTGAAAGGTGGATGTTTGGAGGCGGCTTTATCCCGGCCTTCCAGATAAGGCCATCATCAGATGATCCTGCTTTACGAAGCATGCTTGAATCGGAGAAGTCGTTCGTTTCATATTCAGGGGGAATGACTGTCGGATTCAGATTCAGCAACAGGCTTTCGATCAGTACGGGTATTTATTATTCATCAATGGGGCAGACGATAGAGAACATATCAACCTACTCTGGTTTTGCACCCTTTGTTGCTGCAAAGGGGGGCAGCGACATGACGGTAAGCACAACGGCAGGAAATATTGTCAGCACACACAGTGACCTATATATCTACGACAAGGCTGCCAACAGGGTCAATACAAAGTATGGAAGGGATACCTTTGACCCCATTAAGGAGGGCCTGCCCTATTCAGGTAGCAACCTGGTGCAGCAATTCGGGTACCTTGAACTGCCCTTCATTCTGAGATACAAGCTTGTTGACCGGGTTCTTGACTTCAACCTGCTGGGAGGAGTGTCATACAGTCTGCTGGTTGGAAACTCGGTGCATGCCATCTCATCTGTCGGAGAAAAGGTCTATGCGGGTTATACCGAAGACATCAGTCCGTTCAACATTAGCAGTACAATGGGTCTGGGTATGTCATACAACCTGTCCAACCTCGTCTCCTTCAATATTGAACCTATGCTTCGCTACAATATAAGCACTATCGGTCTTGAGACTTCCGCAATACCAAAACCCTGGTCTTTCGGAGTCTTCTCAGGGTTATTCTTCCGCTTCTGATTCACATATCACTTCCCGCTGCTATCTCGTTTTTTATAGCTAAATTTGCACCTTTCCCAGGAAATCAGTAACAGCTATGAGAAGCAGAGGCGCCATTGTAACCGGTATCGCAGCAGTAATGCTATTAGTGGTAATTGCACTGGTTACGCAGAGTTTTGACCATGATGAGCTTACATCAAACCACGAAGACAGGCTAAATAGTCATCTTAACTATTTTGTGGGAGCATTCAAACTGCCTGATGAATTTGAATTTGCAGGAGAGAGGATGCCATTGGAGAATTTTGACACAAGGGAAAGCCTTGACAGGGAGTTGCTTATAAGTGCCTATCGTCATTCAGCCACAATTACACTTATCAAAAGGGCCAACAGGTTTTTCCCGGTCATAGAGCCAATACTGGCAGAGTACGGTCTGCCTGACGATTTCAAGTACCTGGCCGTTGCAGAGAGTGATCTCTCAAATGCTGTTTCACCTGCAGGCGCTACAGGATTCTGGCAGATAATGCAGGCTACGGGCAGGGAGTATGGCATGGAGATAAACCAGGATGTTGATGAGAGGTATCATCTTGAGAAGTCAACACACTTTGCCTGCAGGTACCTGCTGAGGGCATACGAGAAGTATGGTAGCTGGACGATGGCTGCTGCGGCCTATAATGCCGGCAACAGGGGTATAGATGAGCAGGTGAGGATACAGAATGAGAATAATTATTACGATCTGCTTCTTAACGAAGAGACTGCAAGGTATATTTTCAGGATAGCCTCATATAAGCTTATTTTCAATAACCCGGAAAGATATGGCATTTTGATAGACAAGGAGGATCTCTACCCTCAAATTCCATTTTTCGAGGTGAAAGTAGATACCGCCGTTACAAGTTTCGAGCAGTTTGCAAAGAGTTTCGGAACCAACTACAAGATTCTTAAGCTACTCAATCCATGGCTTAGAAGGCCTAACCTTCCAAACAGGACAGGCAAGGAGTATATAATCAGGATACCGGAGCCAGGGGCCCGGACTCGTGACGCAGAGGAATAGCAGGGTTCTGCCGGATAAACAGCTTTTAAATGCAGGAGGAGATATCAATTACCGGAGCCCGGGTACATAACCTTAAGAATATAGATCTTGTAATTCCAAGGAACAGGTTTGTTGTCATCACGGGTTTAAGCGGAAGCGGCAAGTCATCACTGGCGTTTGACACAATCTATGCCGAGGGTCAGAGAAGATACATGGAGACTCTTTCTGCCTACGCGAGGCAGTTCCTGGGTGGAATGGAGAGACCTGATGTTGACAGGATAACAGGATTGAGTCCGGTAATCTCGATTGAGCAGAAAACCACCAACAGGAACCCGCGTTCGACGGTAGGCACCATAACCGAGATTTATGACTTTCTCAGACTTCTGTATGCAAGGGCCTCTGATGCCTGGTCGTGGTCATCAGGTGAGAAGATGGTAAGGTATACCGATGACAGGATTGTCGAATTGATAGGGGAGGAGTTTGCAGACCGGAGGATATACATTCTGTCGCCTGTCGTGAAGGGGAGGAAGGGGCATTACCGGGAGCTTTTCGAGCAGATGAGAAGAAAGGGGTTTCTGACGGCAAGGATAAACGGAGAGATTGCTGATCTGACGCCCGGAATGAAACTGGACCGTTACAAGACCCACCACATTGAGCTCGTTATCGACAAACTTAAGGTTGGTGATGTCAGCAAGAAGAGAATACATGAGTCTGTTATTACGGCATTAGATCAGGGTGACGGTGTTATGATGCTGATAGACCTTGATTCGAAGGCGCAGCGGTATTTCAGCAGGCACCTGATGTGTCCGGTTACGGGCATCTCATACAATGAACCTGCTCCCTACACCTTTTCCTTTAACTCACCCCATGGAGCGTGTCCTGTCTGTAACGGGCTTGGTGAGGTTTCAAAGATAGACGTAGACAGGGTAATGCCTGACAGGAGACTGAGCATCAGGCAGGGAGGCATCATGCCAATAGGAAAGTTCCGCAACATCTGGATATTCTGGCAGCTTGAAGCACTGGCTGCCAAGAACGGTTTCACGCTCGATACTCCGTTAAAGGATATTCCCGATGAGGCTATCAATAAGATACTCTTTGGTTCTGATGAGGTGCTGAGGCTTTCGAATTCACCCCTGGGGATGACATCCAATTACAGCCTGACATTTGAGGGTGTGGTGAGTTTCATCAGTAATACCGAGGTAACCGGTGGTAACGGCAATAGTCGTGATAGCGCAAAGCCGAAGGAGCATTATGTCAATTACGACACCTGCGAAGAGTGTGGTGGCTCAAGGCTAAAGAAGGAGGCTCTTTGGTTCAGGATAGCAGGCAGGAATATTGGTGAGCTTTCATCAATGGATATCAGGGAGTTGTCATCTTTTTTGGATGGAATAGAAACAGGAATGTCTGAGCGACAGAGATTGATTGCCTCGGAGATACTTAAGGAGATCAGAACCAGGGTCAGTTTTCTGGAGGGTGTTGGACTGAATTATCTCTCTCTTAATCGTGGGGCCAGAACTCTTTCGGGAGGTGAGAGCCAGAGAATAAGGCTTGCTACCCAGATAGGTTCCAGGCTTGTAAATGTGCTTTATATACTTGATGAGCCAAGTATAGGGCTACATCAGCGTGATAACAGAAGACTGATAGATTCACTTCAGAAACTCAGGGATTCGGGCAATTCGGTGATTGTTGTCGAACACGACCGGGATATGATATTATCAGCTGATCATATTATTGACCTGGGTCCGGGTGCGGGTCGGAACGGCGGCCGGCTGGTAGCCCAGGGTTCCCCCGATGAAATAATGAAGCTTGATACCATTACGGCAGGTTACCTGAATGGGAGCAGGACTATTCCGTTGCCATCCGGGAGGAGAGACGGGAGCGGGAAGTTTATTCATATAAGGGGTGCTTCTGGTAATAATCTGAAGAGTGTTGATGTTGACATACCGCTTGGGATGCTCATATGCGTGACCGGTGTTTCGGGGAGTGGCAAGTCAACCCTGATAAACCATACCCTTCACCCGTATCTGGCTGCAAAACTTCATGGAGCCGGTCGTAGCTGGTTGCCTGTAAGCGAAATTTCGGGTATTGAGAATATTGACAAGGTTATTGAGGTCAGCCAGTCTCCGATTGGCAGGACCCCCAGGTCGAATCCTGCGACCTATACAGGAGTCTTCACAGATATCAGGAAGCTGTTCGAGCAGACGACAGAAGCAAAGATAAGAGGTTTTGGCGCAGGAAGGTTCTCGTTCAACGTAAAGGGTGGAAGATGTGAAGCATGTGAGGGGGCGGGGGTGAAGACTATCGAAATGAATTTCCTGCCTGATGTATATGTTGTGTGCAGTGAATGCAACGGTAATAGATATAACCGCGAGACCCTGGAGGTCCAATACAAGGGGAAATCAATAAGCGATGTACTTGACATGACAGTAAACATGGCGGTGGAGTTCTTTACTAATATCCCATCAATCTACAAAAAGGTAAAGACGGTTCAGGACGTAGGGTTGGGATATATCAAGCTGGGGCAGCCCTCCACCACACTGTCGGGCGGTGAGTCTCAGCGGGTGAAGCTGTCGGCTGAACTGGCAAGGCGCGATACCGGTAAGACTTTGTATGTGCTTGACGAACCAACTACCGGGTTGCATTTTGAAGATGTGAGGGTGTTGCTGGATGTTATTAATAAACTGGTTGACAGGGGTAATACAGTAATTGTGATAGAGCACAACATGGATGTGATCAGAATGGCTGACTACATCATTGACCTGGGCCGTGAGGGAGGCAGGGAAGGAGGTTTCGTGGTTGCATGCGGCACCCCTGAGCAGGTGAAGGAGAGCGGTGACAGCCTGACGGGATTGTTTCTCAGAAATGAACTTCAGGAACCGGTAAATGAATAAAAGATAATTTGAATATATTTATAGGCGATTAAAACTAATAGTTTCAGATATGGATAATTCAGCAGACCTGGTCAAGGAAGCTTTTGAACCTAAAACATGGAATGAGATTCACACAATGGATTCATGGAGGGTTTTCAAGATTATTTCTGAATTTGTTGAAGGGTTTGAAAAGCTTGCAAGAATCGGTCCGTGTGTTTCGATTTTCGGCTCAGCCAGGACACATCACAACAATAAGTATTACAAGCTTGCAGAGGAGCTGGCATTCAAGCTTACCCAGAAAGGTTATGGTGTGATTACCGGTGGCGGTCCCGGCATTATGGAGGCAGCAAACAAGGGTGCCAGAAGAGGGAATGGCAAGTCGGTGGGAATAAATATTGACCTGCCTTTTGAGCAGAAGCCAAATGACTATATTGACAAGGACAAGCTTATTACCTTTGACCATTTCTTCATAAGGAAGGTGATGTTCATGAAGTATGCCCAGGGTTTCATTGTATTGCCGGGTGGTTTCGGAACATTTGATGAGCTTTTCGAAGCTATTACACTTATACAGACCCGTAAGATAGGTGCCTTCCCGATAATCCTGATGGGAAAGAAATACTGGGAGGGCCTTGTTGACTGGATTAAGGATGTGATGCTTGAGGAGGGTAACATCTCAGAGTCCGACCTGGATCTCTTTTCCGTTGTTGACACAACAGATGAAGCCGTGGAAATGATAGACAGATTCTACGGCAGGTACCTTCTCAGCCCGAACTTCTGATAGAAAACATAATAGAAAAGGGTGGATGAACACTTTTCTGAGAATCATTTGCCAGTCAGTTCTGATGCTCCTGTTTGCAGTGATAGCGCAGGCACAGCAGCAGGTGCATGTAAATGCCAGGGCTGCGGGTGATTGGAAGCAGGGTGCATGGTCGCGGATTGAGGTTACCGTGTCGGGAGCCGAGGGAACAGGTCCATGCAGGCTGGTACAGGATTTTCCTGTAGGTTTTGCATTCAGGGCGGTAGAGCTTTCGGGATCAGATCTGTTTTTTACCAATAATTCACTCAACATGGTTTGGGCACGGATGCCTGCAGGAAATAGTGTTCGTGTGGTGTATGAGGTGATGCCGGGAGCTGAGGTGGCCGGAAGAGTAGAGATACCAGGGCGGTTCTACTGGGTTACAAGGTCAGGAAGCAGGGGTTCAACTGAACTGCCTGTTCTCAATAACTCAGTTCTGGTCGTGCCAGGAACCAGCGAGACGGGACGAACTGCCAGACAAATAAAGGAGATACCGGTGCAGCAGCAGGCTAAGGAAGTAATAGTCGAGAAGGCAGAAAGCCAGGTGTCGTTCAGGGTGCAGATTCTGACATCGTCATCACAATTAACCGATCAGGAACTTAAGAAGAGACTCGGATTCAGTTTCAACGATAAGGTAACTGTAATTCAGTCAGGGACACTCTACAGGTATCAGGCGGGTGACTGCCCGACATATGAGTGTGCCCTCGGAATACTTGAGAGATTTAAAAATGCCGGTACGGCAGGTGCTTTTATAACCGCTTTCAGGGGAGCGGAGCAGATCACTATTGAACAGGCTCGCACCCTTACAGGCAGATAGTTATTTTTTTGAACTTCTTTCGATCTCGCGGCGGGCATCTTTCTGCCTGAGATCCTCTCTCTTGTCATACGTCTTCTTACCCCTGGCAAGAGCAATTTCTACCTTTGCCAGACCACGATCGTTAATGAATATTTTGAGGACAATTATTGTAAGACCGCTTTCCCTGACTTTTCTTTCCAGTTTTCGTAACTCACGGGTAGTCAGCAGAAGCTTTCGCTCCCTTAAAGGGTCGTGGTTATTGAGATTTCCCCATGAGTATTCTGATATGTTGAGCCCTTTTACGTAGAGTTCGCTCTTATAGAACTGACAGTAAGAGTCATTGAGGCTTGCCTTGCCTTGCCGCAGCGCCTTTATTTCTGTTCCCCTGAGCTGAATTCCGGCGATATACCTTTCTATGAACTCATATTCGAAAGAGGCCCTCCTGTTTTTGATTACAATATTGCTGGTGTCTTTTTTCATCGCTGTCAGGCGAATATTGTAAAGTAGATACCCTCAATTACTACCCTTAGGATCCAGCTCGATGAGATGTAGATCAGTATTATTGACACCGACGCGGCAATCATCAAGGGCATCTTCTTGTGTTCGGGAGGAGCAGCCATCCTCTCCATTCCCAGCCAGAAGATATATAAACCGTACAATGAAAGCAGGTTTATGAATAGCAGCGACTCGAAGAGCAGGCTGATTATCTGACAAATGTAGAACGGGCCCAATGAGTAGCCTATAAGCTTGAACGATCTGGTGAAGTCCTTTCCCAGGTCAAGGGCGTTTGTGATTTCGTTGAGGACCAGTGCAGAGGCATAGGTCACGACAATGAAAAGTACAAAATACCTGATACCGAGAAACAAGGGGTAAAAGAGTGAAAGGCCTCCATGAGTGAAGAAGAGAGACCCGAGCACAGCCGAGATGGATGCGAGTGAGACCAGCGGAAGGAAGAAGCTGCGTTTGATGTCGGTAACTGGCCTGTTTTCAGAATGTATTATCTGCCATGCCCTTTCAGGCCTTATAAAAAGGTTCACAATTCTGTAATATAGAAACCTGAAGTCCATTGGATGCCTTGTTTTTCCGCCCGGCAAAAATAAATAAATTTATTCTTATGTTTGTTATAAATGCCCTGATTGCATCCGGCAATATGCCTGACCCATAAAACCTTTTTTACATGAGCGGCAAATATGATCTGATTGTTATCACCGGGCCTACTGCCTCAGGCAAGACAGCCCTGGCAGCTGGTGTTGCCCACCGGCTTGGTGGTGAGGTGATAAGTGCTGATTCAAGGCAGGTTTACAGGGGAATGGACCTGGGTACTGGTAAGGATTACAGTGATTATATCGTTGACGGGCAGCATGTTCCATATCATCTTATCGATATTGTCGATGCCGGCTACCGATACAATGTATTTGAGTATCAGCGTGACTTCCTGAGAGTTTACAGTGATACCAAGTCACGGTCGGTGGTTCCTGTCGTATGCGGTGGATCAGGAATGTACCTGGATAGCATAGTAAGCGGCTACCGGTTGCTTCCCGTACCTGCTGATGAGGAGCTCAGGAGCAGGCTTTCAGGACTTGACCTTGACAGTCTGAAGGAGATACTCTCGGGGTACAGACGTTTGCATAATACAACCGATGTTGACAACGCAAAGAGGGCCATACGGGCAATCGAGATAGAGGAGTTCTACTCAGGCAGGTCGCCTGAGGAGGTAAGTTTCCCTGAGATAAGGCCGATTCTGTTTGCCGTGTCATACCCACGTGAAGAGAGAAGGAGAAGGATTAGTGAGAGGCTAAGGTCGCGTCTCAGTGATGGCATGATCGATGAGGTGAAGCGGCTTCTTGATTCAGGAGTCGATGAGGAGACTCTGATATATTACGGTCTCGAGTACAAATACCTGGTTATGTTCATCAGAGGGGAACTTAGCTACGATGAGATGTTAGGGAATCTCGAGACTGCCATCCATCAGTTTGCGAAACGACAGATGACCTGGTTCAGAGGCATGGAACGCAGAGGCACAACAATACAATGGATAGATGGCGACATTCCACCGGAGTCAAAGATCGATATGATCGTTGACCGGTGGAATAGCCTGTAAATTGTCCTGACGGTTTTACTTCAGGTATTCATCAAGGAATTCGAAGAACTCTCTTTGCCATATTACAGAGTTCTGTGGTTTAGTAACCCAGTGGTTCTCATTATGGAAGAAGAGAAGCCTGCTGGGAACACCTCTGAGCTGTGCTGCGTTAAATGCCTCGAGACTCTGAGAATAAGGTATACGGTAGTCATTCTCGCCAACTATTATAAGAATCGGAGCAGTCCATTTGTCTACCATCAGATGCGGGGAGAAGCTGTAGCTTTTCGGTCTCGGTTTTTCCCAATAAGGCCCTTCAATATCCTTGTTTGGGAACCAGTACTCTTCAGTTGATCCGTACCAGCTTTCAAAGTTGTACATTCCGCAGTGAGAGATGAGTGCCTTGAATCTGTCCTGGTGTACCCCTGCCAGATAGAATACGCTGTATCCTCCGTAGCTGGCGCCGACGGCACCCAGCCTGCCGGCATCGACGAAAGGCTCGCGAGCCATTGCGTCAATCGCATCGAGATAGTCCTGAATATTCTTCCCGCCGTAATCGCCTGATATCTGTTCCCTCCATTCACTTCCGAATCCACTGTTACCTCTTCGGTTAGGTGCAACCACAATATACCCCTTCGCTGCCATCATCTGGTAGTTCCAGCGGTATGACCATCCCTGTCCGAGTGGACCCTGTGGTCCTCCTTTAGCATAGAGGAGGGCAGGGTATTTCTTCGAAGGATCGAAGTCTGGTGGATAGATAACATACATCTGCAGATCCTTGTTGTCCTTGGTTTTGATGTATCTCTCCTCCACCTTTCCCATTTTTATATGGTCGTAGATATGCTTATTGACCCCCGTAATGATTTTTATCTCTCCGGTAAGCCCATCAACGGCCGCAGCCTCACGAGCCATCGACATTGAGTTGATAGCTGCCAGCAGGGTGTTGCCGCCGGCTGCAATCAGTGACAGGTCATGAAGCCCTGAAGTGACTGCAGTGATCTCTCCGCTCTTCAAATCGATGGCAAATATCTGAGTTGTGCCCAGCCTGGGGCTGGTGAACCATAAGCGATCATTTCCTGACCAGACAATGTTTCCTGCGTTAAAGCCCCATCCCTTTGAAAGGTGTTCGCGGCTGCCTGTTGCAATATCATAAATGAATATTCTTTCGAGGTCAGACTCGTAGCCATCTTCCTCCTGGCTTATCCAGGCAATCTTTGAACCATCGGGTGAGAAAACCGGATATTTGTCGTATCCCATAATCCCATCAGAAATGTTGGTAACTGCTCCTGACTCCGGGTTAACGAGGAATATGTCACTGTTGGTGCTTACTGCATATTCTTTTCCTGTGAGGTGTTTTGATGTGTAGGCGATAGTTTTTCCATCCGGGCTCCATGATATCTCTGCAGCGTCATAATAAGGCGCAGTCGGGGTTTCAAATCGCTGCCCCTCCATCAGGTCCTTAATGTCTGAAACAGACACACCGTCAAATGACGCAACGAAAAGATGGCTGTAGGAATAGTCATGCCAGCTATCCCAGTGCCTGTACATCAGGTCGTTGATGATTCTGACATTTGCTTTAGGCAGATTGTGCTTTTCGTTGGCAGTCTGGTCGAGCTTTACCCGGCGGGTGAACCATATTTTGTTTCCTGCAGGTGAAATGCTGTATGACTCAAAGTTTTCAAGACCGGTAATCTCCCTTGCATTTGTGCCATCAGGGTTCATTGACCAGAGTTTTCCCTGCTTTACAAACGCCACCCTGCCTCCGCCTGAGAACCATTGCGGCGATGAGGCGCCCTGCGTTGTAATCTGCACCGGATCACCACCGCCAATTGGCACTGACCAGATGTTGGTCGTCCTGGCTTCAGTTGTGAGATCGTACTTTGTAAGGGTGTAGAGCACTGTCCTGCCATCGGGAGAAAGCGCTAAAGAACCCATTCTGGCAAATTTCCACATTATCTCAGGGGTCATTACTCCACCTTCAATTTCTGAAGAAGTCAGGCTGATATCAATATCAGGCACTGTGACTTCACTCTTCCTGTTTTCTCCGGCACATGAAGCGAATACCAGCAGCGATGCCAGGAGAAGAGCAAATAATGATCTGTTTCTCATTTTTTCAGAGCCTCCATTACTTTGTTCCTGAGTTCATCATAAAGTTCGGGATTGTCAAGGAGTATTTGTTTTACAGCCTCTCTGCCCTGTCCGAGTTTGGTCTCACCGTAACTGAACCATGAGCCGCTCTTCTTTATTATATTATAATCAACACCCAGATCGACAATCTCTCCTGACTGTGAGATTCCCTCTCCGTAAAGTATATCGAAATCTGCTTTTCTGAAAGGAGGTGCAAGCTTGTTCTTCACAACCTTCACGCGTGTTCTGCTGCCTATCACCTCTTCTCCCTCCTTGATCTGGTTGATCTTCCTGATATCAATTCTTACCGAGGCATAGAACTTCAGCGCATTACCACCTGTTGTGGTTTCGGGGTTGCCAAACATTATCCCTATCTTCTCGCGGAGCTGGTTAATGAAAACACAGGTTGTGTTTGTCTTGGAGATATTTGCAGTTAGTTTTCTTAGTGCCTGCGACATAAGTCTTGCCTGTAATCCCATTTTCGAGTCTCCCATTTCACCCTCAATTTCAGCCTTTGGTGTGAGAGCCGCTACCGAGTCTATTACAATAATGTCAATTGCACCTGACCTTATCAGGTGATCGGCAATTTCGAGAGCCTGTTCACCGTTGTCAGGCTGTGAAATAAGCAGGTTTTCAACATCCACTCCCAGCTTTGATGCATAGAACCTATCGAAGGCGTGTTCGGCATCAATCATTGCTGCTATCCCTCCATTCCTCTGAGCCTCGGCAATGGCATGTATCGCGAGAGTTGTCTTGCCAGACGATTCAGGGCCGTAAATCTCTATCACCCTGCCACGGGGGAACCCTCCGATTCCGAGAGCAGAATCCAGCCCGATTGACCCGGTCGATATTGTCTGTATGTTCTCAATCGGGTTGTCACCAAGCTTCATTATGGTGCCTCGTCCGTAATCCTTTTCAATCTTTCCCAGTGTAATCTCAAGGGCTTTCAGTTTCTCCTTGTTGATCTCCTTTTTTTCTTTTTCCATTTCTGCTATGATTGGCTGTTGTTATTACTCATATGTCTTGAATATCTGGGCCGAGTGGTTTTTTGTGTCCACTTTCGATATTATCTTCTCGATGACACCATTTTCATCGATGATGAATGTTGACCTCATCACACCGAAAACCTTTTTGCCGTACATGTTCTTTTCCCCCCACACGCCGTAGCTTTCGAGTATCTTCTTTCCGGGGTCGGCAATGAGAGGAAAGGGAAGCGAGTATTTATCAGCAAACTTCTGATGGGATTTTTCATCATCGGGACTAACCCCGATAACCACGAAACCCTCTTCAATCAGGTTGGTGTAGTTGTCGCG
>CAYUOS010000042.1:0-8501 GCA_964446435.1 uncultured Rikenellaceae bacterium
GATCGTAAAGTCCCAACTCTTGAGGTAACCCGTAGGAATCCAGTTGAAACTCATATGCCAGCAATGAAGGTCTCGTCTTATTCCAATCCTGGTCATGGTAATCTGCTTACCCGAAATGTCGTAACCGGTAGTATAGTTTATGTCTGTTTTGTCTGCTATCTTGAGGGTACCAATCAGCGTGAACTGTTGCCTTATGGTCGTTTCAACCACACCTTCATTCCGGTTGAAACCTTTTGTAAGATTAAAGTTATAGGCAACTGACATTGTCCACGGCATATCTATAACTGCATATCCGTATTCGTCAAGTTCGAGGCCGGTTGGTCTGCTCAGCAGTGGCTGCCCTGAAGATGGTTCCCGGCCTGGCAACGCGTCCTGCTCACTATCTCCTCCCTGCCTGCCACCGGCCCGGCCTGATGACTGTCCCCTGCCGGTTCCCGAAGTACCCTGTCCGAGACCCAGAAGCCTCCTCAGGTCAAAATCGAGGCTGGCCGATATATTCTCGAGTCGAAGAAGTTTATTGTCAGCCTGGTATGCAAACTTTGCAATGCGCATGCCCTGATCATCGATGGCATAAGGATCAAACATGGCACTTGCAGAGATTCCCAGCTGCTCAAAAAGCATGGTGCGGAATGACATATTTACACGCGACCATCTCATCGAATCGGCGAAGATATTATAAGAGGTAGAGACTCCCAGGTTCTCGATTAACCTTATCTTCTTGGCCTTTCCGGTTGTATCATTCTTCTCAAAAACCTTGGCTTCCAATATATTGACAAGGCTCAGGCTTATACCCCCGCTCCTCTGCGATAGTGAGGGGGTTCCGAAAAGAGAGTTCTCAAAGATTGAATATGACCTTATGTTACCCAGGGTGTCTACCTGTACATCGCGGTACATGTCTGTCGACAAACCCTTGATATAGGGAATGTATGAAAAGCCTATCGATGGTCTCATGACATGCCTTACCTGCTGAAGACGTCTTGAGGCTGAGTTCCTGAACTCGTAAAACCCGAAAATCTGTGGGCTGAATCCTGCACTTATCGAGGGATTAATTGCCTGTCCGTATGAAAGACCTCCGATAGTGTCAATCAATAACCTTGGTACAATCTGGTTGGTTTCGGGGTCGAAATAATCAGGCACCCATATTTTCTGAATCTTATAGGGGTAAAGAACACCTGTATACCTGAGTGAAGGGGAAATTGAGAAGTTATTGAATGGCCTTAGCTGCAGGCTGAGGGGTATCTCGTGCTTGAATCCCATTTTGGCATTCTCCCATACCCTGTTTGTGAAGAGAAGGCTGTCATATGTATTGATCTGGTTGTCGAACTGTGCCGAGTATTGAAGTTGCAGATCCTGGTACCATTTTGTCGGGCCGACATGTCGTTTCCCTTTCAGGGGGTAAATCCTCGACATATTCAGTGAGGCCCTTGGCAGATTGAGACTTACAGTCTTGTTGGCATTATTCTGGTTGTGATTCATGCTGGCAGAAAAATTGAAGGGTGTGCCGGCCCATGTCTTCGTGTAACTCACACTCGATTGTCTTGTCGTTGTAACATTGTCGAGGGGCTCATAGGTATTTGCCCTGTCGAAGCTGCTCGAGCTCATGTTTACACTTGCTGACAGGCGCGATCCCGGATTGGCCTTGGGATCCTGACTGTGGTTCCAGGTAACCCTGTAGTTTCTCGCCTTTGTGTAGTCAGGCAGTCCCTTGTTACCGCTTATATTGTTGGCATAACTGAAAGAGAGTCCACCTGAAAACCTGTAACGCAGGTTATACCTCGTGGCTGCAGTTCCGAGCCATGTGCCGTTGGTGTATATACTGCCTGTTGTCTTAAGGTCGAAATAGTCATTGCCGGCAAAATAGTAGCCTCCCTCTGAGAGAAAATAGCCCCTCTGTTGTTCCTGTCCGTACCTCGGCATCACAATTCCTGATGCAAGTTTCTTCTGCACAGGGAAATAGAAGAAAGGCACAACCAACGGAAGGGGAATATCTTCAATTACAAGGTATGCCGGGCCTGAGACAATCTTCTCGTCAGGGTAAATCTTCGCCCTGGGCATCTCTATTCTGAAATGGGGATGTTCGGCGTCACACGTGGTGAAACTGCTCGACTTGAAATGCAGGGTTCCGTCGTCCTGCTTCTTCGTCAGGCTACTGTGCAGAAATCCCTCCTGCTGCCTGGTTACGATATTGCTTATTATAGCACGGGTACTCTTAAAACTGTAGCGCAGGCTGTCAACCTCATAAGACTCCTGCCCCTCCCTGAATATTACCTTGCCCGTTAGCCTTCCGGTACTGTCAATGCGGCCTGATGCGAATACCATGGCAAGATCCATATCGAGCACTATAGAGTCAGCCTTGAGGTAGATACTCTGGTAATTGACCTCGGCCTGATCTATCAGGTAAACCCTTCTTGAGGCCAGGTCATTCTTCTTGTATCCCTGAGCTTTATAGGTAACAGTAGCATCAATGGCATCGCCCGATACTTTTGACAGTACGACCGAACCTCTTTGTTTCTCCACTGAGTCGCGTACAATTGCGAGAGAATCATTGACTACATTCAATTCCTGACCGGCTGCAAATAAATAGGGCACCAGTAAAAGAAGAGATGCAACTGTCCGTTTATAGTAAAGAAAATACAACTTTAATACTATTTTTGTATGGTTTTTGTCACGGCACCAACTGGTGACAAAACTACGCAAAAAATCATCAGGAAGAGATGGACGCCACTCGTAAAAACGGAAGAAAGAGCAGTATTATTATGGCATTCAGATTAAGGATTATTCTGGTCATACTCCTGTTTCTGATATCTGCTCCGGGAAAGGTCAACCCTGTAAGAGGCGAGTTTGTGGTTGTCATTGATGCAGGTCACGGAGGCAAGGATCCGGGAGCCCTGGGTTCCTCAAGCAGAGAAAAGGATGTTGTACTGGCAATAGCACTTAAAACCGGCAACTACATAAAGCAGAATATGAATGATGTCAAGGTTATATACACCCGCGACAAGGATGTGTTTGTGGACCTTGACAAGAGGGCTGACATAGCGAACAAGAATCATGCTGACCTGTTTATTTCGATACATACCAATGCCGTTCCCAAGGGGGTAAGCAGAAATGTTGCGGGAAGTGAGACTTATGTGCTTGGAAATGACAAGGAGAACCAGAATCTTTCAGTGGTAATGAAGGAAAACGCAGTAATTCTGCTGGAGGAAAACTATTCCACAAAATATGAGGGATATGACCCCAATTCGCCTGAGTCGTTTATCATTTTCAGCCTGATGCAGAATATACACCTGAAACAGAGTCTTGAATTCGCGACAAATATCCAGAGTCAGTTCCGTGACAGGGTTGGCAGGGTTGACAGGGGGGTAAAGCAGGGAGGATTCCTCGTGCTCTGGATGACAACCATGCCCAGCGTACTGATTGAGACCGGTTTCATCTCAAATCCTGCAGAGGAGAAGTTCCTGACTTCTGCGCAGGGTCAGGATTTTATAGCATCGGCCATATTCAGGGCGTTTCGTGATTATAAAGGAAATATCGACAGGAGAAGCAGCTTTACCACTGTAAGGGAAGAACCTGAGAAGGTGACCCTCACCGCTGCCACCGATTCGCAGGATATATTCTTTTCGGTACAGATAGCCACCACGAAAGAAAAAAGGGAACTCCTGCCCGCCAACTTCAAGGGGCTCGAACAGTTGCAGGAGTTTTCTGAGCCGGGAAGATTCAGATATACATCGGGTAAGTTCAGGAACTATCAGGAGGCAGTAGCTTACAGAAAACAGATAACAGACAAGTACCCCGATGCCTTCGTTATAGCATTCAGGGGTTACAGCACAATTAACCTGCAACAGGCAATAGAGAGCACAACAAAGAAATAAAACCGATACTGTAATGGTAATCTCAAGAGAAGTCAAAATAGGAACTGCCGCATTGGTAACAATTATCCTCTTCATATGGATGTACAGCTTCTTAAAGGGTGAAAACCTTCTGACAAGAACATCATACTACTATGTACTCTACAATGACATCAAGGGCCTTAGCGAATCGAATCCGGTTGAAGTAAGCGGTTACAAGGTAGGGGTAGTTCAGAGTATCAGGTTTGTTGATGATGGAACCGGCAGACTGCTTGTAACCCTGAGCCTTGACAAGAAGTTAGGGATACCGGTGGGAAGCTTTGCGGAAATCACCGCCGCATCATTGATAGCAGGAATGAAGATACAATTCATCTTCAGCAACTCAGAAATGATGTACCGTAGCGGAGATACCATACCGGGAAGGGTTGCCGAATCAATGATAACAGTCATCGAAAGGGAACTGCTGCCGATAACAGGATCCGTAAACCAGACACTTAAACAACTTGACTCTGTTCTTAACTCAATCAGTCAAACCATTAACCCCGAATTCAGCAGAAACATAAACGAGTCTGTGGCCAATCTCAATACCATCACAAACAGTCTTGCTGTAACAATGGCTGACAGACAGAGCCAGATTTCAGAAACAATCGGCAATATTCATGAGCTTACCTCTGCCATTGCTGCCAACACCCCTGAACTCAATAATGCCATTAAAAACCTGGCAGCAATCAGCGACTCAATTGCAGCTGCTGACCTCACAGGAACAATCAACAGGCTGCGTGATGCAGCAGCAAATACGGCCAGCATGCTGGAGTCACTCAATAACGGCGAGGGATCAGCCGGCCAGATGCTAACCAATGACTCGCTGTACATTAACCTGAACCAAAGCCTGTTAAACCTTGCAATCCTGCTGGAGGACCTTCAGAAAAACCCAAAGAGGTATCTCCATTTCTCTGTTTTCGGCAGGAAATAATAGACTTTTTTAGTTTTTACAGATTGCAGGTGAAAAACACTTCCATGTCATAGATTCTTTCGTATCTTTAAGAGCAGGTTCTTTGGAAAAAGTTTATTTGAGACAGACTGGTATTCAACTCACTGGTAATGAACAACTGATTGTTAATAAGTGCTGTATATCACTGATAAACAACAATATAATGAAATCCATTTTTTTTACTTTTTTAACTTATTGACGACGACTACCATAGAGTGATTTTTAAAAAGTCAAGCAAAAAAAGATTTTTTTTTTAATTTTTTTTTTACAAATATTGCTGCCAGATTCGGCTCTTAAAAGAACCCTTTAATAACTAACTCAATAATTTTAAATGAACAGGTCGCACAGTGACGTATGGGCTAATTGTCTCCAAATAATAAAGGATATAATCCCCGGAGTCAGCTATAAGACATGGTTTGAGCCCATTGTGCCACTTAAGCTGGAGAAGAATGTCCTGACAATCCAGGTCCCCAGTCCATTCTTCTATGAATATCTTGAAGAACAGTATATCGATATTCTGAGGAAGACACTCAGGCGCGAGATAGGAAACGAAGCCAAGCTTGAGTATAACGTAATAATGGAGAACAGTACCTTCTCCAATGGCAAGCCATATACTGTCAAATATCCCTCAAGGAACAAGGCCGATCTTGACAACAAGCCTGTTCAGGTACCTTTCGAAGTTTCACAGAGCTCAATAAAGAATCCCTTCATAATACCTGGTATAAAAAAGGTTCATTTTGATCCCAGGCTGAACCCCGATTACAATTTCAACAACTTCATTGAAGGAGAATGCAACAGGCTTGCCCGATCGGCCGGTATAGCCATCGGCAACAATCCCGGCAAGACGGCATTCAATCCGTTGATGATATATGGTGATTCAGGACTAGGGAAGACACACCTCGCACAGGCTATCGGAATACTTGTGAAGCAGACTCAGCCTGACAAGATCGTTCTCTACGTAAATGCCAATAAATTCCAGACACAATTCGTTGAATCGATCCGGAATAACAACAAGAACGACTTCATTCATTTCTACCAGATGATTGATGTCCTGATCCTTGATGACGTTCACGAGTTCGCCGGCAAGGAGAAGACACAGGATACTTTCTTTCACATTTTCAATCAACTGCACCAATCGGGCAAGCAACTGATACTTACCTGTGACAGGCCTCCTGTTGACCTGCAGGGAATGGAACAGAGGCTGCTCTCTCGCTTCAAGTGGGGTCTGCTGGCTGATCTCCAGAAGCCCGACTATGACACCAGGCTCGCCATTCTCAGGCAAAAGGCATACAACGACGGAATTGAACTCTCAGATGAGATTTATGAATACCTTGCCGATAACATTACCAATAATATCAGGGAACTGGAAGCAGTGCTTATTTCACTATATGCACAATCGACCCTCAACCGCAAGGAGATAACACTTGAGCTGGCCAGGCAGATGATCGAGAAGCTTGTAAGCAACTCGCGAAAGGAGATCACAATTGAGTATATTCAGAAGGTTGTTTGCGACTTCTACAAGATTCCGGTTGACCTGATTCACGGTAAGACAAGGAAGAGAGAGATAGTACAGGCAAGGCAGGTCTCAATGTATTTCTCGAAGAATATGACAAAGGCATCACTGGCCAGCATCGGAGCACATATAGGAGGCAAGGACCATGCAACCGTGCTGCATGCATGCAAGACAGTCAACAACCTCATTGAGACAGACAAGCTTTTTAGAAGCCAGATAACTGAAATTGAAAAGAAACTGAAAGTCTGAACCATGAAATACTCTTTCGTTGAAGATAAGTTCTTTCAACACTACGGGAACAGGGATATCAAACCTGTTCTTTTCTTTTCACCCGGAAGGGTCAACCTGATAGGTGAACATACCGACTATAACTCAGGTTATGTACTTCCATGTGCAGTTAACTTCGGAACCTATCTTGCAATAAGGCCCAACGAAGCTGAGAGCATAAAGATGGCCTCCCTGAACTTTGATTCAAAGGGCTCATTCACTTTGACGACCATTGGAACAAGGATTGATGGCAGCTGGACAAACTACCCGGCAGGCGTGATAGTGGAGTTTATCAACAGGCATATTGAAATGAAAGGGTTCGATATGCTGTTTTATGGAGATATCCCAAATGGAGCAGGTCTCTCCTCCTCAGCCTCGATAGAGATGGTAACCGCTCTGGCTATAAACACCTTAACAAGTGCAAATCTGGATATGGTTGAGATGGTGAAGCTTTCACAACATGCCGAAAACAACTTCGTTGGCATGAATTGTGGTATCATGGACCAGTTTGCAGTTGGTTTCGGGCGCAAAAACAGCGCTTTGTTCCTCGATTGCGGAACACTTGAATATGAGATAGTCTCATTTGATCCTGGCAGATACAGGCTCATAATTGCAAATACCAACAAAAAAAGAGGACTTACTGATTCAAAATACAACGAAAGAAGGGCAGAATGCGAAAGGGCCGTTGAGATGCTTCAACCAATGCGCCAGATAGCATCGCTGACCGATATTTCTCATGAGGAATTACCACTGATCTCAAAATATATAACCGATGAGACCATTCTCAGAAGAGCGAGGCATGTGATTACAGAGAACAGAAGGGTGAAAATGGCGGTTGAAGCTCTTAACAATGGAGACCTGACACTCCTGGGCTCTCTTATGAACGAGTCCCACGATTCATTGAAAACAGACTATGAGGTAACCGGCACTGAACTTGACACCATGGTATCGGAGGCCAGGAAAATAGACGGGGTTATCGGATCAAGAATGACCGGTGCCGGTTTCGGTGGCTGCACTGTCACCCTGGTTGATGCAGTTGATAGTCCAGGATTTATCTCAAGACTTGGCAAGGCATATGAAAGCATAACCGGACTGACACCTGAATTCTACACCCCCGAGATATCTGATGGTGTAAAGTTATTGTCGCACTGAGTTAAATCCCTGACCGGCGGCCATAGCCCTGTTACCTGACCCGGAATGAATCCCTGCTGACATCCTTAACACACCTGAATCCGACTGTTTCGCTCCTGTCAAATCCGGGAGAAACCAGAAGAAGCATCTGTGTCTTGTCAAGCTGCTGAGGCCCTCCCTGAATGTACCACCAGCTCGACTCAGGACGAAAGAAACTACCTCCCCTTATCGTCATAAAGTAGTTGTTCCCATTGAACCATATATCGCCCGTCATCTGCCATACATTTCCAACCATGTCGATTGCGCCGTATGGACTGGCTCCCTTCGAGAAGGCATCAACAGGAGTTGGCCTGCCGAAAGCATTGTTGCACCTTGTGCCCTGGAAGTCATTTCCCCAGGGCCATAGTCTTCCGTCGGTGCCCTGGGCTGCAAGCTGCCACTCATCCTCCGTGGGAAGCCGCTTTCCGGCCCATGACGCATAAGCCTGTGCATCCTCGTAGCTCACCCAGGTAACCGGATAACTGCCCTGCCCCACCCTGAATACTCCGTTCTCCCAGTTCCTGAGGTAACCTGTTGTATCAGCAGGCCTGTACCCTGACTTAAGAATGAAGTCATAATACATTGCATTTGTGACTGGATACCTGTCTATCAGGAAACTGTCGACAGCAACCCTTCTATCAGTGTCGGTGAGCGGGTGGGGAATGAAATTATCGTTTGCGGTTACCCTGTAGCTGAGCAAGGCACCGGGAACCAG
>CAYUOS010000042.1:8601-23662 GCA_964446435.1 uncultured Rikenellaceae bacterium
CTCTGGTTCCGTTAACCTCAGGTAGCCATCCCTCGCATTTCACGGGTATACGAAGACCATTGCCATGTTTCTCTGGAAGGAGCTCTTCGTGGCGCCACAGCGATACGTAATGATAATTATCATCTTGCTCTGCATCAAACAGATAGCCACCATATCCTTCATCTGACATATTCAATACGGTATATATTCTCTTCTGCCCGTCTTTCCACATATTGACATAAATATTGTCAGCCGCAGTCTGAATCAGGGGCGTCCAGTCAGGATCGAGAAATGCCCTGTTGTTCTGTCTCAGAATAAAGGTAGTTGATGAAAGGAACTCCATATCAGAACGGAACTGGTCGTTGCGACCTCCCGGCCGGAACATATTGAGTTCTGTACCGTAGCCATTGAAAAATGCAATTGCCAGTTCCCTTTTAAGATTGCTCTCGCCAACGTCACCGACCCTGAAAATTGCAAAATCAGGCTTGATAACCTTGTTGAGATTCAGTTCCGGACTCATAAAGATGGCATTGTGCACCCTTCCGGAGATAATGCCGGGCATATCCTTCACAACGGCCATACCCTCTGAATACATAACCACGCCTTTTCTAACGCTGTCAGCAGCTTTCTGCAACTCCTCGCTGGAACTTCCCCTTGTGTCAAGCACGACCCCATCGGCTTCAACTGCCTTTATCACATCAGCCATACCCTGGAAATGGTCTTCAATGCGGGTGCTGTTATCCCATGGGTTCCAGGCAATGAACAGTCTTGAGTTGTACTGACGCAGCAACCTGGAGAAGTTTCTCAACTGATCAACCCCTCCCGGCAGGTTCCTGTAAAGATCCCACTGGTTCCTCTGATCAAGGCCCAGCCTGGGCCACGTAGGCCAGATTCCGAAAACATCAATATATCCGAACAGGTCATTGTATTCCTTAAGTGTCTCACCAAACCTGTACCTCCCCGAGAATCTGTCGTAGTATTCAATGTCCCACGGATACTGCAGAACAACCAGGTAACTCCCCTTTATCCAGTCAAGATCTTTACGTTCGTACAATTCATTGTCAAACTCTTCAATTTCGTAAAGGAATCTGTCCCGAAACATCAGCTTCAATCCATCCTGCCAGTTGCCTGAGAAAAGCTCGGAATATATATCATAAACCACTTTCCCTCCGGGTGGCAGAACAGTCTCATATCTGCCCCTCGCAGCACCTTCAACCTTAACCCGTCTTGCAATAGCTGCAACTGACCTGGTATAGGAAATCTGGTATGTCATGAAGCCCATCTCCCATGCATTATCAGGAAGAATGACTCTAAGAGGCCTGTATCCTGGCCTGTGAAGCCATGCCCTTGCCAGATCGCGGGGTCCTGAACCGGTGATGAATACCGAACCCTTATCTTCACCAAACGGCACAACATTGCTGATTGTAATAGTATCTAGCCCCCTGTTCTCAAATAGAACCTCCCACTTAACACCCGGGTGACCTATTCCGTGATTTCGCAAGAGGACCTGCAATCCACCTGCCCAGTTCATAACATAATTGCCTGTTACAAAACCCACCTCAACGTCTGCTGATGTTGCATACCTCCCATTGTGCCTGAAACTGAAAACCGGCCGGTTAATATCAGGCTTGATAAGGGTACTGTCATTGAATACGAAGCTTTCGGCTACTATTCCGGTCTTTTTCGCGAGCTGGATCCTAAGCAGTTCCTGTGCATCAAGTTGCAGACTGAGGGTTGTCAAAAGCAAAATGAATGACAAAAAACCGGGTGTTAAGCCTCTTATTATATGCATATTGATGATTATAGAAGGAGTACTTTTTTTTTATCTGCAATTTATGACTATTTACTCTAAAATAATAACGACATCACCGGTTGCGGCCACCGATCTGCATAAAAATTGACCAATATTGTTTCTCTGTTCAAAATATTATTGTAATTTTCAACTCTGAAGTAAACAATGATTCTGATGCCTGGGTTTCTCAGAAAATATAATTATTTGATTCTCTTACTTGCTGCACTTACAATTGCAGGTTGTGCTTCATCAAGAAAGAGCAACTGGATTAAGGAACGCAAAAAGTCAGGATATGTTACCACATCGCAGCTTGGAAAGAATAAGTACTATTTCTCAAGCGGCTACCAGAAAAAACTCTACAGATCGATGAAGAGAAAAAGGTAGCCAGGCCTGGCTCCTTCATTCATTGCAGCCAAAACTCAACCCATCGTAAGCCAGTTGAACATTTGCAGGCAATTCCCTGCAGACATCCTCATGCAGACCCATCTGATGCCCGATATGTGTTATATAGGTTTTCCTCGGAGATATACCGGCCGATACTTCTATTGCCTCCCTGAGACTGAAATGGCTTATATGGGCCTCCTTTCTAAGAGCATTAATAATCAAATATTTGACTCCGACAAGTTTCTCCTTGCTCTCTTCCGGAATATAGTTGGCGTCGGTTATGTATGCCACATCTCCACACCTGAAGCCAAAAATTGGCAACCTGTAGTGGAAGACCCTTATAGGCTCTAACCTTATGTCTCCTATTGTAAAAGGATACCCGTCAATATCCATCAGCCTCATTTTAGGAACCCCGGGATACTGATGTTCAGCAAATACATATGCATACTCCTTTCTGATTGCTTTCTGTACCCTCTCCTCTGCATACACCTCTATTGCATCGGATGTCTTGTAATTGAAAGCCCTTACGTCGTCCATTCCTGCGATATGGTCTTTATGCTCATGTGTAAGGGCGATCGCGTCAAGCTTCCTTGTATTGGTGCGCAACATCTGTTGCCTGAAATCAGGTCCGGCGTCAATGGCTATGGTTGTGGTTGAAGACTGAACCAGCAGTGATGTTCGCAGCCTGTTGTCCCTGATATCGGCAGAGTTGCATACCGAACAATCACAGGCAATTACCGGAATGCCCTGTGAAGTACCTGTTCCTAAAAATGTGATTTTCACTCTGCCACTTAAATTTTCATTACAAACCTACCTAAAAAAAACAAGGTGTCAAAAGCAACCACTGTTTAAGAAACGGATTCCTTTTATATCTTTACGGAAACACCCGATTCTCGTGAAAGGAACCCTTTACCTTATACCTCTACCGCTGGGCGACAGTCAATTGATTGAGTCAATACCCTCAGGTGTTATGGAGACCATAGGCAGATTGAGACATTTTATCGTAGAGGAGATCAGGACAGCCAGGAGATACCTTCGAAGTGTCGACAGGAGATTTCCTCTCGATGAATCGGTCTTCCACGTACTTAATGAACATACCAGGGAGGAGGATATTGCCATTATGCTTCTTGAAGCCCTGAAGGGAAACGATGTGGGTCTGATGAGCGAGGCCGGACTGCCCGGGATAGCCGACCCCGGTTCTCTCATAGTAAGGATGGCTCACAGGAAGGGTATAAAGGTAAAGCCACTTTCGGGTCCATCCTCAATTGTCCTTGCCCTTATCGCCTCAGGCCTTAATGGCCAGAACTTCTGCTTTAATGGGTATCTGCCAGTGAAACACCCTGAAAGGGAGAGAAAGATAAGGGAGATAGAATCAAGATCAAGAATAGGTGAGGCACAGATTTTCATTGAGACACCGTACCGGAACATAAAGCTTGTCGAGGACCTGATCAGAATTTGCATGGGCTCAACACTCCTGTGCATCGCCTCGGGTATTACAACAGAAGCTGAATTCATTCATACCATGACGATTAATGAATGGAAGGGCAGGTTGCCGGAGATCAACAGGATACCTGCCGTTTTTATCCTTCAGGCCTGAATCAGCTGACCTTTTGAAGAATACGTTAAAAAGTGTAAAGAGTATTTAATAACATCCTGCAGCGCGATATGTGCTGACAGATAATTCATAAATTGGACCATAAACCAAAACCACTAGCACCATGCGTAAGAGTATTATTCTTGCAGTCATCATTTTGATGATACCTGCATCGTTTTCGCTTGTTGCCCAAAAGGTTGACATGAGTATGTTTCATGGAATGAGACCACGCAATGTCGGGCCTGCAGGGATGAGCGGAAGAGTAACGGCAATAGCTGCTGACCCGAGGAACTATGATGTATTCTATGTTGGAACCGCCTCAGGCGGATTATGGAAGACAACGGGCGGTGGAGTCACATTTGAACCAATATTTGACAATGAGCAGGTGGCATCGATCGGTGCACTGGCAATTGATCCGAAAAGGCCAGACATCATCTGGGCGGGTACAGGCGAAGGAAATCCCAGAAACAGTCTCACCAATGGAAGAGGTGTCTATAAGAGTCTTGACGGAGGCAAAACATGGAAACTGGTGGGCCTGGAAGAAACGAGCAATATTCACAGGATTCTGATCAATCCAAATAACAGTGATATTGTATATGTCGGGGCTATTGGCAATCCGTGGGGACCAAACACAGAAAGAGGACTCTATAAGACTACCGATGGTGGCAGGTCCTGGAAAAAGATACTTTACAATGGGCCCACTGTAGGGGTATGCGACATGGTAATGGACCCTACTAATCCGGACAAGCTGTTTGTCGGTATGTGGAATCACCAGCGCTGGCCATGGTTCTTCAATTCCGGAGGCCCGGGTTCAGGCCTCTATATGACACTTGATGGCGGTGAAACCTTCAGCCGTATAACAAATGGCATTCCTGAAGAGACAGGAAGGATAGGTCTGGCTATTTCGGTAAACAGGCCTGATTATGTTTATGCATATGTCGAGTCAAGGCCAAGTGCAATCTACAGGTCAACAGATGGCGGCTTCAGATGGGAAAAGAGAGGTGAACAGGGAATCGGTGGGAGGCCGTTCTATTACGCTGAGATTCATATAGATCCGCAAAACGAGAACAGACTCTACACAATTCATACCGGTGTCAACATGAGCGAGGATGGCGGTCTTACGTTTCCGCATCGCATTGCTTCCACCATTCACCCCGACAGGCATGCATGGTGGATCAACCCCGAGAACCCAAGGCACATGATGGAGGGTAACGACGGAGGCCTCGCAGTAACTTATGATATGGGCAAGACATGGAAACATATAATGAATCTGCCCCTTGGTCAGTTCTATCATATCAATGTTGATATGGAGATGCCTTACTTTATTTACGGCGGTATGCAGGATAATGGCAGCTGGCGTGGTCCGGCCTACAAATGGGGAGGTCCGATAATAAATGAGGACTGGGACTGGCTTATCGGAGGTGACGGCTTTGATGCAATGCCGGTACCGGGTGATCCACGTTATTGTTACGCACAGTCACAGGGTGGAGCACTGCGCAGGGTAGATCTTCTTACCGGTGGAACCACAAGCATAAGACCTTCAGGCGGCCCCGGAGAAAGACTCAGGTTCAACTGGAACAGTGCCCTTGCACAGGACCCGTTTGATGCAAATACAATCTATTTTGGAAGCCAGTATGTCCACAAAAGCACCGATCGTGGTGATACCTGGGAAAGGATATCGGAAGACCTCACAACCAACGATCCCGAGAAGCAGCGGTATAACCAGAGTGGCGGAATTACCAGAGACGCAACAGGAGCTGAGGTTCACACCACAATTATTACAATATCACCCTCACCTGTACAGAAGGGTGTCATCTGGGCAGGCACCGATGACGGTAATATACAGGTAACAACCGACGGCGGGAAGACCTGGGTAAATACCACACCCAATCTGAAAGGTGTACCGGCAGGATCGTGGGTCCCGCAGGTTACTGCCTCCTCATTCAATGCCGGAGAAGCTTTTGTAGTGGTAAACAACTATCGCAGGGGAGACAACAGTGCTCACCTATATGTGACAAAGAACTTCGGCAAAAGCTGGGAGAGGTTGATTGATGATACAAAGGTATGGGGCTATGTTCTCTGCTTTGTCCAGGATCCAATAGAGCCAAAACTGATGTTCGCAGGAACAGAATTCGGACTCTACGTCAGTTTCGATGCTGGCAGGATATGGAACAAGTGGTTAACCAATTATCCCACCGTATCAACATACGACCTGGTGATACATCCACGTGAACACGACCTGGTGATTGCGACTTTTGGACGGGCAAATTACGTACTTGATGATATCCGGCCACTTCGGGAAATTGCAAAGACATCAGGTGCAGCCATGAACAGGAAGGTGGTGGCATTTGAGCCTCCTCTGGCAGTGATGGCAACCTCCAGAAACAACCCGGGCTACTATTACAGGGGAGATGCCATGTATGAGGGAACCAACAGGCCAATCGCAGCAATGCTGTCGGCATGGGTTGGAGACGGTGTGACAGACGAGCGCCTCAAAGTGGAGATACTGTCGATGAATGACGTTGTAATCAGAGAGATGGATGTTCCTGCCAGAAAGGGAGTAAACCGGTTCTCATGGAGGTTCGACCGTGATGCAGCGCCAATTGCAGGTACCATAAACCGGGGAGGCCAGGAGAACGAAGCATTAAGAGCAGCCATGCAGCAGGCAGGAAGAACCGGTGGAGGCGGAAGGGTGCATCCCGGAACGTATAAGGTCAGGATGTCGATAGGTGGAGAGTCATCAGTCACAGAAATTAAGGTTATAAACGACCCCCGTCTTGATGCACCTGACGTTGAGGCGGCAACAAGGAATCTTGGAGAGGCCGAACCGTTTATCCCACGCATTACTGCACTGAATGAACTCTATCAAAAGTTCTATGACTGCAATCAGATCATCACGAAGGTAGATGAGTTTGTCAGGATGGATCAACGGATTGCAACTGAACTGAACGATGTGCATGCACCTCTAAGAGATAAATATAATGCAGCTGAAAGAAGGCTGAGCGGAAGACCCGAAGGACTTTTCGCACGGATCAACAACTACAGGATACTGACAACAGCAGCACGTAGTCTTACACCTTCTGAAAGAGCCCAGATTGAAGCCGTGTCACCGGCAATCGTGGAAGCCACATCGGTAATAAACGAATTTCTGAATAGCGAGTGGCCAAAGTACCTTGAGCAGCTGAAGGCAAAGAAGATACCGATTGAACCCCTTATTCGTTAGCCTGCAGAACAATAACCGATACAGGCTGAAAACAAAAAACCGCCTTCACATAATTTCCGTGAAGGCGGTTTTGTTTCAGCAGGCTATTTACCCGGACCGGGAATTATATACCTCAGTTCAAGCTCAAAATATACCGGTGTATAGGGCCCGATGTAGTATCCAAAACCGTATTTACCCCAGGCAAGTGAAGACGGGACAACGATATTAGCCTTTCCTCCCACCTTCATATATGACACACCCTCAGTAAAACCTGCTATCAGCTCGGTCGTCCCAAGGGGAAACTGGTAGGCATCCCCTGAGGTTCTGTCCTCAAGCGTAACTCCTGTCAGTAATTTCATCTTGTAGTAAACGCCCACTGTATCAGTCTGTAACGCGAAATTACCGGTACCAGTCTGAGTCTCGATATAATATAAGCCAGATGCTTTGGGTGGTGCGGTTATATTGTTCAATGCAATAAAATTTCTTATCTGATCTTCCTCCTCCTGTTGCAGCCTCTTGTCCATACTACATGATGCCAGACTGGCGATCGCAACTGCAATCATTACTACCGGTGCAATTCTAAATTTCATTTTCATCCCTTTCTTTTCCTTTTATAACGATTAATACTCTTTTCCATTGTGTCTTATTACCCTTATTCTGTATACGAGCACTGATCTCGGTGGAATCTTCTCGCCATCTCCAAGCAATCCATGCCCCAGATAGGAAGGAATGATAAAAACAGCTTCACCGCCTCCCCTGAGCAATCGCAACCCTTCATCGAGGCCTGATTCAATTGCAGTTCTTCCCATAAAAACCTCCATGAGTCCTCTCTCAGCCGATGAATAAACCTCACTCCCATCCAGCAGATTGCAGTTGTATCTCAATGACACCCTGTCGTTCTCCCTGATAGTATCACCTGAACCCGTGTCAGTTATCATATACCATAACCCACTGCTGGACATCTGCATGTCCAGGCCACGTCTCTCAATATAGTTTTCAATGCGCTCCCTGTCTTTCTGTACCAGGTACCTGTTTGCCTCTTCAACAGACTGCCTGTCAGGAACTACAATTACAGCGTTCTCGTTTCTCCTCTGATTGCACGATACCATAATGATGAGTAACTGCAAAAAGATAATTAAGTATTTCAGCCTAATCATCATTTCCATCACTATATGAAGGCATTACCTCCTTTACACACTGTTCAAAGAAGAGACATGCCTGGTTTAATGGCATATAAAGTTCTCCCCCGGCAGCATTTACATGGCCTCCACCGTTGAAATACCTGACGGCAAAATCATTGACAGAAAAAAGGCCCTTTGACCTTAGTGAGACCTTTATAAAACCATCCTTCTCGACAAGAAGGGCTGAAACTTTTATACCCCTGACAGAGAGTGGCATGTTTACAAATCCCTCAGTATCTCCCTTCGAGTAGCCAAATTCTTCAAGATCCTTCTTCGTAAGCCAGATATATGCAACCGGGAAGCCTTCAACCAAAGTCAGCCGTGAATGTAAGGCAAGCCCCTGAAGCCGCATCCTGTCTAATGAAAAGTTATTGTATACCTTGTCAAAGATCCTCCCTTTTTCGACTCCTGAATCAAGAAGGCCTGCTATAATCCTCATCGTATCTCCGGTATAAGTGCCGTGTTCAAAATTACCCGTATCGGTAATTATTCCGACATAGACAGCTTCATTGTATTCAGGTGACGAAAAGCTGCCGCCATTAAGATCCGTAACAAGGCGATGTACTAGCTCAGCCGTAGAGCAAAATGATGGTTCTGAGATAATGATATCGGCAAAATCCTGAGGATCAACATGATGATCAATAAGTATCTTTTTTGCGCCTGACATTATCAGGAACCTTTCTGCTTCACCCATTCTCGATCGTTGGTTGAAATCAAGGAATATGATCAGGGTAGCAGCCTCGATTATCCTCCTGGCCTTCTTCCGGTTCCTCAGAAATACGTTTATCTGTTCAGCACCCTGCATCCAGAGGAGGAATTCCTGAAGGTAGTTTGGTGACAACATGGCTACGCTCCTGCCCTTTGAGGTAAGGTAGTGGTAAAGGGCAAGCATTGAGCCTACGGCGTCACCGTCTGGATTAACATGGCATACCAGCAATATACTATCTGACTCTGAAATAGATTCTTCAAGTTTTTTTATATATTTACCTAAGTCGATCATTTCATTTTTTTGGGTGGCTAAAGATAGCAAATTATACCATAAAGAACATCTTCCCGACAACAACTAACTGACTGATAAATGATTTACAAAGACTACACCTTCGCCATTATTAAGCCCAACGCGGTTCGGACAGGTAAGACCGGACCTATTCTGGCTATGATAAATGAGGCTGGTTTCGAGATTGCCGCCATGAGAATGGTAAGGCTTACCAGGCCCCAGGCGGAATCGTTCTATGCCGTTCACCACGGCCAGGAATTCTTTGCCAGGCTTATCGAATTCATGACCTCCGGACCGGTTATTGTACTGATTTTGCTTCACACCGACGCAGTAAAGGAGTTTCGCAGGCTCCTTGGCGCAACAGACCCTGCCAGGGCTGAAGAGGGAACAATCAGGAAGTTATTCGGGGTATCAACACAGATGAATGCAGTTCACGGGTCAGACAGTGCTGAAACAGCCGAGAGGGAGGCAAACTTTTTCTTCTCGGGTATCGAAAGATTCTATTGATTTCTACCTTTGCAGATCATTCTGGAACTGAACATGCCATACGCTTTTTTGTTTCTTAGGAAGCATGGACAATCCATACTCAAACATACAGATATACGCAGCTATTTATAATGAAAAGAATCGATTTCAGCGATAA
Source organism: uncultured Rikenellaceae bacterium (assembly GCA_964446435.1). Taxonomy (GTDB): domain Bacteria; phylum Bacteroidota; class Bacteroidia; order Bacteroidales; family VadinHA17; genus SLNP01. The sequence continues at coordinate 18,374 of CAYUOS010000042.1, forward strand.
AAGGAATCTTGAAAAATACTCATCGGCTTTCACACTCTCCGACATGGAGGTATTCATTTTTCCCGAACTTTTGTATCCCCTGGTACTTTCAAATATAATCTCACCTGAAATCTGGAAATGGAGAGATGACCCATGGTTCGAAAATATCGAAAGCAGGAGCTTCACCTACAAGATAAACAGGATCAAGCAGTTTATCATACAGCAATACATTTTTAATCTCGATCTTTCAACATGGGGCCTGACCACCAAATCGCAGGAGATAGCAAGATTCAGTGATTTCTTCGACATGGATACTCTTAAACAGTCGAATGCACTTTTTGGCTATGAGGGTGACAGGTATTATTTTAGTCTTGATATCAGGAAGCACTTCGGCCTTGACAAGTTCAATGATGATGTCATCCCGTACTGGAAAACAGAGACGGTTGAGGCCATGAACGCATTCAGGCATAAACCATCATTCACCACAGGAGCGGGTGAATGTGTCTCGCTATCGGCCCTCTATGCCGCAGCTCTGTTCATAGTAGGAAGAGTAAACCTCAATGATATATTCATGATTGCAACACCCCTTCATTCGCAAAACTTTGTAATCAGTAATGAGGGTGTAATTACGAATAACCGCAGGATAGTAACCAAGAATATGTGGTTCAACGGAACCAGCATGTCAGCAAAGGCAAGAAGGGCGCTTGAGAATGAGAAGGTCACAATAGTCTCTCACATAACCGGCCATATACATACAATATATGATAAGGCCACTATTAACCCTGAAGCCTTCAAACATTTCTCTATGAAGCTCAGGAGCTTCCTTTCAACTAATCTGAACAAGCAACTATTCATCAACTTTCTCAGGTTCAAAGGCTACAAATCACTCTTTCAGTACCGTGATGAACATGGAGGTAGAGAGAGATATATAGGTCTTGATAAACTTTTTGAGTACGAGCATTCCAGCCGCCACGATGTGGCTTTTGGTTCAAGATCGTTGCTGCTGAACGAAATTGATGGTGATGAATTCAGTATAAGCCCGCTGCAAGGCAGGGTCATTTTGAACGACTTCGAGAGGATTCTCGACAGTTGCACCGGCAAATCAACCGAATGTATCCTTAAGGAGTTAAAACGAACCCTCCCTGAAGTAATCAGCATCATCCCCGAGGAGATGTTCAGTGACCTCCAGGCTTTCCTTAAGACGGAACCAAGACTTCCTGAGTCCGATAAAGAGTTTATCGCAACAAGTTATCCTGAAATTTATCCCTCCGATTCAAGGGAAGAGATCATTGACCGAATAGTTGAATCAGCTAATGAGTCAGAAATGTCATTACTGACGCTGTATGTTCACAGGTCAATGGACAAGATCGACTGGGAACCTTTTGTAAAAGCTGCTATTGAAAGAAATCCGGTTGCCTTCAGCGATCTGGAGGATAAGGACATGGATGAGGCTTACCAGGTAATCTCCTCACTGTCCAACGAATCAATCTATCCCGGGAACAGGCTTGCCCAACCCGATGAAGTATGGAACTTCAGGAGGGGTGACGGTATCGAGAAGGCATTCCTGCTTGCTTCATGGCTGCACCACAACGAACCTGACCAAAAATTGACGCTTAAAATCAACAACTCTTCTGTTGAACTCTGTCAAGGAAAAAATAAATACTCCTTCACCTGCGGTAAAAACCTCAGTAAAGAAATCCATATCGACAGCAACCAGATCAATCATTATCTGATTTACTGATTATCAAACTATCTCACCACTATCTCCTTGACGATCTCCTCTCCGGCTACCTCATTCAGCTTAGCTCTGAGACTCTCCCGCAACATCATAAGCTCGTTTCTTATAACCGATGACTTAATCTGAACGTGGAGCTTGCCGTTGCTGAACCTTACAGATGTTGTCTTCGAGGCAATCACCCTGCCAACAATGGTCTCCCACGAATCGACAACCGAGACTTCCTTCAGCTTCCTGCCGATCTTCATCTCTGAGACATATTCGCCTATCACCTCTGAAAGTGACTGTGTCTTACTTCTTCTCATTGGCGCCGTTCTGTATTATCTCCTCAACTCCCTCGTGACCTATCCTGAAAAGCTTGAAGTCGTTGGTAGAGCCTTCAAGTATCATTTTAAGCCTGCTCTGATGAGTATCTGTGATGAATATCTGCCCAAACCTGTGATTTCCAACGAGCCGTATAAGCTGCTCAACCCTGTCAGCATCAAATTTATCAAAAAGGTCATCGAGCAGAAGCATGGGTGTCAGGCCGGTCATCTCCGATATATAGACGAATTTCGCCAGCTTCAGTGCCAGTAGATAGGATTTCTGCTGACCCTGTGAACCCAGTTGCCTCACCGGATACCCTCCCATCTTAAAAATGAGATCGTCCCTGTGAATTCCGGTGCTGGTGTACTGAAGATATCTGTCGCGCTCCCTGTTTTCAGAAAGCAACTCACCCAGGGTGGAATTGTTAAGCTGTGACTGGTAGACAAGTTCAACCCGTTCACGGTTCATTGATATTGTATCATAGTAACCCTGAAACACCGGTATAAGCTTATCCACCAGAATCCTGCGCTCCCTATATATTATATCTGAGTATCTCTCAAGCTGCAGATCATACGATGAGATCATCTCCTCATCGTAGCGCTGCATTGATGAGTAACTCCTTAAAAGCTTATTCCGCGACTGAAGGGCGCGGTTATAGTTAAGCAGCGCATCAAGATACTCTGCATTATATTGACTTATTATCTTGTTAAGAAATTTCCGTCGCTCCTCGCTTCCCCCTGTAATAAGTGAACTGTCTGCCGGAGAAACCATCACCGCAGGATATCGTCCGATGTGCTCAGAAAGTCTCTCATACTCCTTACCGTTGCGCTTCAACGTTTTCTGCTTCTGCCTGATGAATGAACAGACTATGCTGTCTTCCAATGTGTTATCACTGAACACCCCATTTATGATAAAATAATCCTTGTCATGCTGTATGCTGAGGGCCTCGGTCTGATTGAAGAAACTTTTTGTCAGCGACAGGTAGTGTATTGCATCAAGGACATTGGTTTTACCTACACCATTATTGCCTACAAAACAGTTGATGCCGGGAGAAAATTCCAGCTCACACTCTTCATAGTTCTTGAAATTCGTAAGATGTAACCTCTGAAGATGCATAGTCTTTAACAAGGATCAAATTGGAGGAGACAAAGATAGAAAAAGAATCCCATATCTATACAGACAGCATATCATACTGATATAAAGGATATTAAAGAGACGCGCCTCGGAATTCTATTTTTTAACCGATTGTTTCAAAATAAGATGAAAAAAACTACTTTTGCGGAGTCAAAATTTTTAGTATTAGAATTTTCTGGATATGGCAAAAAAGACTAAGGTATCATCCCCAACAGGACTGGAGAATGTTGAACAGACCCTTACAAGAACTGAACAATACCTCGAAGAAAATTACAGGAGACTGCTCAACTGGCTGGCAGTAGTTGTAGCCATAGTTGCTGTGATATGGCTCGGCCGGATATTCCTCAACAAGAAGAGCAGTGAGGCCCAGTCTCAGATGTACCAGGCAGAGATGTATTTTGAAAAGGATTCTATGTCGCTGGCTCTTTACGGTGACGGCAACTTTCTGGGTTTTATCGATATTGAATCATCATACAAGATGACCAGGGCCGGAAATCTGGCAAGGTACTATGCAGGTATCGCCTTCCTGAAAATGGGGCAGTATGAGGATGCTATCTCATATCTCGGCAGATTCAAAAAGAGGGATAAGGTGCTTTCTGCAACTGCGACTGCTGCTCTTGGAGATGCTCATATTGAGCTGGGTGATATCGAAAAAGGTATCAGTTACTACAAAGAGGCGGTATCTTTATCATCAGGAAACAGTTTTCTTGCACCGGTTTTCATGATGAAAGCGGGCATTGCCTATGAAGTCAAGGGAGACTATGAAAGTGCCCTGGATATATATCAGCGTATTCGCGACGAGTATCCTGCAAGCAGCGAGGGCAGCAATGCCGAGAGGCAGATTGCCCGGGTGAAGCTTCTCGGTAGGTAAAGACAGGATTTCCGGAAGATGGCAACCAGAAATTTATCATCCTACGATCCTGAAAAGATTCCGTCTGCCAGGGAAATGAGGTTCGGGATAGTTGTTTCTGACTGGAACAAGAATGTAACATGGAAACTGCTTGATGGTGCCGTTAAGACCCTTACGCGTCACGGAGTATCTGAAAGCGATATTGTTGTAAAGCACGTGCCCGGCAGTTTTGAACTTCCATTGGCAGCTCAGTGGCTTGCTGAATATGATGACCTTGACGGAGTCATTTGCCTTGGTTGTGTCATCCAGGGAGAGACACCCCATTTTACATATGTATGCCAGGGCGTTACACAGGGCATTACAACTCTTAACCTTGAATACAATATCCCGTTTATCTTCGGGGTACTAACCACCAACACCCTTGAACAGGCACTCGACCGCGCAGGGGGTAAACATGGTAATAAAGGTGATGAAGCAGCACTGACTGCAATCAGAATGGCAGCTCTCCACCAGGAACTGGAAGACTAAATATAAGGGTTACCGTTTACCGTTTTGCTCCTATTCAGTCGCGAGCTCGCCTTCGGCTCGGTTCCGTTTACCGTTTACCGTTTACCGTTTACCGTTTACCGTTTATATATTATGCACATAAGCCGCCGGTGAATCCAGCACATGAATCCTGTCATTGGGCTCATCCCTTATCGTGCTAATCTCCAGAAGCTCATCTACTACATTGTCAATAAGATCTGCCGGTACACTTATTGCACTCCTGATCATTACCTTGGCAAACTTTTCGGCATCTGGCTCTACCAATGGCAACACCCTTGAAGTAATAGCACCCATAGCACCAACTTTCAAACAGGCGGCCCTCAGTCTATCTATCCTGTCTTCGTCAGAAATGATTGATACTTCGCAATTATCATGGGGTAACATTGAGCGGCTCCCGACCTGTTCGCTCAAATTGGCATCAAGTCGCTTTCTCCATTTGGTGCCGTTCTTAAGGGAATCGATTGCAGCAATTATCTGCTCAAGGCTGGCGGCATGACTTTGTCTGCCCATCTTCAGCCTTGTATCGATAAGGCCTATCGAAACAGGGGTTTGATATATAAAGCCACTGCCCGGCCGGTCGAGACGGGCCTGCTCAATGAGCAACCTGATTATGCTTTGAGAATCATCCTCAGGCATTATCAGCCTTACAATCTCCTTCTCGGCCGATATGGTAATTCTGATAAGACCAAGCTGGTCACGAATATCATTACCGGTTCCCAGGGTGATCAGGGGGACACAA
>CAYUOS010000043.1:0-23227 GCA_964446435.1 uncultured Rikenellaceae bacterium
GCCATGATCAGTTTAAGACTGAAGGTAGCTGCTCCGGCGGCCAGCTTTTGGCGGACACTTTGAAAAGCTTGATTGGCAGGATTATGCAATCGTGCGGCTTCTTGATTATATTGAATATGCCGGCATTGAACTCCCTGACCTCAACCTGCGGGGAGAGACGGCCGTGAGTCATCCGCTCAGGCTGCTATGGCTTGCTGTCAACAAAGGCACAGGAGGAGCAAAACCCGATTTCTTTATCGACATGATAGAGTTATTCAGGCAACTGAGGGGCGATTCCGCGAAAAAGACCCCGACTGACAAGGAGATTACAGAATGGATGGACAGGTATCCGAGTGGTCTCGACCCGAGGATTGTACAGCTCAGAAGAGAGAACCGGGAAAGGATACTCACCATCCTGATAAATAAAATGGAGGCTGGTGAGATAGTAAGTGACAAGTACAATTTCAGGGAGGGAGACTCATTCAGTGACAAGATGAGACAAGCCCTCGAATGGTGGGAGAGCGACAGGTTTCATCTTCACTTTGCCATCAGAACGCCTGAACTGCTTAACGAGATGCTTAACTTCTCGCTCGATCCTGACACGATGAAAATTCTCGGTGAGGCTAAGGATTCAGGAATACCATTCTTCGTCAACCTCTACTACCTGTCTCTGCTTCATGTCAGGGTTCCATATTTTGCAGTTGGTGCCGACCTGGCAATCAGATACTACGTACTTTACAGCAAGCAACTGGTGAACGAGTTCGGGCATATCGTTGCATGGGAGAAGGAGGACAAGGTGGAACCGGGAAAGCCAAATGCAGCAGGGTGGCTTCTGCCCAACCAGACAAACATCCACAGGAGGTACCCCGAGGTGGCAATACTGATACCAGACTCAATGGGCCGGGCATGCGGGGGACTCTGCTCATCCTGCCAGAGGATGTTCAACTTTCAGTCGGGACACCTCAATTTCAATCTTGAGAAACTGAAGCCCAATGAGAGCTGGCCCGTGAAGCTGAAGGAGCTGATGAAGTATTTCGAGGATGACACCCAGTTGAGGGACATCCTGATAACCGGTGGAGATGCTTTCATGAGTTCAGACAACACAATTGAGAACATTCTCGAGGAGATCTATCAGATGGCCCTAAGAAAGAAGAAGAGAAACGAGGCCTTGCCGGAAGGCCTGAAGATGGCTGAGATGGTAAGGGTGAGGTTCGGTACCAGGTTGCCTGTTTACCTGCCTCAGCGTGTAACCGATAATCTTGCAGGGATACTGGGGAGATTCAGGGAAAAAGCACTGGCAACAGGTATAAGGCAATTCGTTATACAGACTCATTTTGAATCAGCCATGGAGATTACTCCGGAAGCAAGGGCGGCAGTGGAGAAGCTCAATGCGGCAGGATGGATAGTTACAAACCAGCTGGTTTTCACAACGGCGGCCTCCAGGCGAGGCCACTCTGCGAAACTGAGAAAAGAGATGAACGATATTGGAATTCTACCCTACTATACCTTCACGGTAAAAGGATACATGGAGAACAATTTCTGTTATACTCCCAATGCCAGGATAGTTCAGGAAGAACTTGAGGAGAAATCCCTCGGCAGGGTTGATGCCAGGTTCAAGCCAGAGATTGAGAAGCTGGTTGAGGATCCTACCGTAATTTCGCAAAAGATTGCAAGGTTGAGAAATGAAGCTGATGTTCCATTTCTTGCAATTGACAGGAATGTACTTAACCTTCCAGGTGTTGGAAAGAGTATGACATTCAGGACTATAGGTGTAACCAGATATGGCAGAAGAATACTTCAATTTGACCATGACTCAACCCGGAATCATAGTCCGATTACCGGTAAAATCGGCAAAATCATTATAATTGAATCGAAATCAATACACGAATACCTTAACCAGTTGGAAGAGCTCGGAGAAAAGAAGGAGGAGTATGACGGACTATATGGCTACTCAATGGGTCAGACAGAAGAGCGGCCTTCCATCTACGAATACCCCGAATATGAATTTGAAATAACGAAAGAGTTTTCCAATCTCGAGATTTAACCTGGGAGAGTAATATACATAATAACAAACACTTATATTAAATGAGAATTTTTGGCTTTTTAAGTTTATCGGTATTGATGTTTGTCACCGGTTGCACAGGAGGTGGCAGTGAACCAGTAAGTGAGACAGAGCCATCAGGGGCTCAGTTGTTCAGGGAGATGCTTGCATCACATTGCGGCAAGGCATATGAAGGATACGTCGTATCAGCACCTGAAGACAGCGACTTCAGGGGCAAAAGACTCGTAATGCATGTTCTGTCATGCGATGGAGATGTTATCAATGTTCCTTTCAATGTTGGAGACGACAGATCGAGAACGTGGGTCTTCACCTTCAAGGGTGACAGGATATTGCTCAAGCATGATCACAGGCATGAGGATGGCACAAGCGATGAGGTTACAATGTACGGGGGCATGACCGGAAACTCAGGACATGCAACTGTTCAGGTCTTCCCGGCCGATGAAGAGACCAGGATGCTGATACCTGAAGCATCAACAAATGTATGGTGGGTAACCATAAACGACTCCGTTTTTACTTACAATCTGAGAAGGTTAAGTACCGAGCGATGGTTCTCAATTGCTTTTGATCTTACAAAACCGGTTGAGATTCCTGAGCCTTCCTGGGGCTGGTAGCCACAACATGGCGTAAGTCACCACGCTGGTGAATTATCGCCGGCAGAAGGGTGCCTACCAGTCAGAGTCGTACCACGACCTTACGTCTGTCGGTATCATTCCTGCCCGAATGGCTGCCTCAATGCCCAGATCACCATCTTCGAAGACTTCAATCTGTCGGGGCTCCACTCCCATCAGTTCGGCACACTTAAGGAAAGTCTCGGGATGTGGTTTATGCATCTCCACGTCGTTAGCCGTAATGACAATATCGAAGTACTCTCTCATACCTATCACTTCAAGAGTACGCTCAACCGCCTGTCGGTTACCGCCCGTACCTACAGCCATTGGCAGCTTACCATGGTATTTCCTGGCAATCTCCACCACGGGCTGAACCGGAGGAACCAGGTGCTGCACATTGAGAAACTCCTGTAGTTTTCCCTTTAGAATCTCTTCAACAGTCACCTTCCCATCAAGGCCGTTTACCTTTATCAGTTCCTCTGCAATTATCCAGCCCGGGGTTCCCATGTGAGCCTTCAGAAATGTCGAATCGATTGTGGCATTGTACCTCGCGAGTGCATTCTGCCATGCTTTGAAATGCAGTGGCATAGAGTCAGCGAGGGTTCCGTCGAGGTCAAATATCAGACCCTTTATACCTGGCTTGATGTCGTATTTCATTTATTTGTTATATGTTGATTTCTTCCATTTACAGGCGGGCAAAATTAGCCAAAGAAAGCGGCAACACCAAGAAAAAAAAGAGTTATGAAATCAGGAGCCGGGCTAAACCTTTGGCTATATTTGTATGTTTAACATATAAAGAAATAACAACTATCATAATTAATAAAACTATGGCAAAAACAGCATTAAAAGGAAATCCGGTAAACACATCAGGAGATCTGCCGAAGAATGGCACAACACTGCCCTCATTCAAACTCGTAAAGACAGACCTGTCAGAGGCCGGCCCCTCTGACTTCAAGGGAAAGAGACTTTTGCTCAATATATTCCCCAGTCTGGAGACGGGAGTGTGCGCCATGTCAATAAGAAAATTCAACGAGAAGGCCGCAGGTCTTGACAATACCGTTGTCCTTGCAATCTCGAAGGACGTGCCCTTCGCAATGGGTCGTTTCTGTACAACAGAAGGCATTAACAATGTCGTTCCTCTGTCGGGTTTTCGTGACACGGAATTCGGGAAGTCCTTTGGCGTCGACCTGCTTGACGGTCCGATGAAAGGACTGTATGCCCGCAGCGTGGTAATTGCCGATGAATCGGGAAAGGTGATCTACACCGAGCTGGTGCCTGAGATTTCAACAGAGCCCGACTACGACAAGGCGCTTGCAGCGTTGTAGTTTTCAATAGTCTGTATTATTTGTTTTACTATATTTGCCGATGTGAGGAGACGAACTCTCATATCGGCAATTTTCGTTTCTGCAGCCTGGCTGATAATATTCCTTCATGCAGTCATTCCGCATAACCATCATGATGAGCACGCAATCGGATGCAGGTCAGTCTACCACTGTTGCCACGACTCTCATGATTCAGACCACGACGTCAATGCTATTAACAACGACGGGCTGAAGATATCAGATGAATCTTTCCATAGTGACGACAGCCACTTCATCTGTCACTTCACAGCCGGACCGGCACACACTCTCGATAATGATACCCCATATATGCCAACCAGGGCTGACGAGCCAGGCGAACGGTATGAGGTAAGTATTAAGGGATTCAGCCGATACGATGCTCCGTTTTTAGAGCGACAACAGTGCACAACCCGAAAACACAGGGGCCCTCCGTCGCTGATGGGATAGCCATATCCATCTTTCTGCACATCCTTCTGCAGTATCAGCAATAATTGAAGGCAATACAAACCCAATTTAAAATCATATTTCAATGAAAAAAACTATGCTGTTATGGTGTACTGTCGTATATGTCATATATATGACAGCATGTGCCGGAAGGCACAACCACGACCACGACCATGATCATGATCATTCAGCAGAGGCAGCAGCCGCGCACGTCCACGGGCCCGATTGTGAGCACGATCATGAAGAAGAGCATGACCATGAGGGAGAGCACGACCACGAACATGATGACCATGACCATGACCACGACCATGACCATGACGACGACCATGATCACAGTGACCTGCCCGAGCACACTGTCATTGTAACGAAAAGACAGCCGTTCAGCTTTGTCATCAGGGCCGGAGGCACAATACTTCCTGACAGCAAAGATGTTATCAATGTTACATCAAAAGCATCAGGTATAGTGAGGCTTACCGATCATTTCCTCTTTCCCGGGATGAAGGTAAAGAAGGGGGCTCCCCTTTTCATGATTACCGGTGATGAGCTTACCACCGACAACATTGAGGTAGCCCTTCGTGAGGCCTCTTCTGATTACGAACGGGCCAGAACGCAGTACGAAAGGGCCGGGCGTCTCATACAGGACAAACTGATAACTATGGACCATTACCTTGAAGCCCGCAACGAATTTGAAAAGGCCGAGATAAGGTACAACAACCTTCGGTCAGGAATCAGTGCCAACGGCAGCGTAGTTACGGCACCTGATAACGGATTCATAAACCAGGTATATATTACCGAGGGCAGCAAGGTATCAGCAGGAGAAACCCTTCTGTCGGTTATAATTGAGCACAATCTTGTGCTGAAGGCAGATGTTTCACCTGCCCATCTGAGCAGGCTATCGGAAATAAACCACGCCAGTTTCAGACTGGTATACGATGACAGGATTTATCACACCCGTGAGCTGAATGGCCGCAAGATATCACATGCAAGAAGCACAAGGGGCAACAGTTTCCACATACCGGTGTTCTTCAGCTTTGACTTTATTCCTGAAATTATCCCGGGAACCTATGCTGAGGTATACCTCACCGGGTCACCCGACCGCGAATGCATTACGGTACCCAATACAGCCATACTGGAGGAATTCGGAAGATACTACGTCTTCGTGGAGGATAAAGACCACAACTTTATCAAGAGGTTTATTACCAAAGGTCTTACCAACGGAACTGACACTGAAGTTCGTAATGGTCTCTCAGAAAATGAGGTGGTGGTTGCAACAGGGGCATATGCAATTAAGATGTCACAAATGACATCTGCGGTTCCTCACTCCCATTCACACTAAAGCAGTTAGTCATGTTAGACAGGATTATAGACATATCGCTGAAAAACAGGCTTCTGGTCGCCATTGCCTCAATACTGCTGGTGATCTCGGGATTATATGTTACCATGACCATGGAGATAGACATTTTTCCTGAACTGACGGCACCAACAGTCGTGGTAATGACCGAAGCGCACGGAATGGCTCCGGAAGAGGTGGAGAGGCTGGTTACATTTCCTATTGAAACCTCGATGAACGGAGCCACGAATGTAAGAAGGGTAAGATCGTCATCCTCGATGGGATTTTCCATTGTCTGGGTTGAATTCGACTGGAGCTCCGATATCTACAAGGCAAGACAAACGGTTACCGAGAGGCTGGTACAGATAAACGACCTGCTCCCTTCAGGAGTAAGCAGGCCTGTGATAGCCCCGCAATCATCGCTGCTCGGGGAGATGAAGATAATTGCGATGCTCTCCGACTCAGTCACTCCGATGGAACTGAGAACAATTGCAGACTGGACGGTTGCCCCAAGGCTGCTGTCGGTTGCAGGTGTGGCGCAGGTCACAACCATCGGAGGAGAGGTAATGGAATACCAGATTCTTGCCGACCAGCACAGGATGCAGTTTTACAGGGTTACACTTGACGAGCTTGCAGCCGTATGCGAAGACATCAATATCAATACATCCGGTAGCTTTATCGACCAACATGGCAGCAGGTATGTGGTAAGGGGCATGGTCCGTACAACTTCCGCAGAGGAGATAGCCCGCTCTGTAATAAGAATGGAGGGTGATCTTCCGGTTACAGTCGGCGACGTGGCCGAGGTCAAAACCGGTCCTGCCTTTCAGATCGGCCATGGTTCCTACAGAGGCAATGACGCCGTGCTGGTAACCATTACCAAGCAGCCCTATGTAAACACCATAAAACTCTCTGAGAATATAGACAGGGCACTTGATGAGATCAGCACCACGCTGGGCACGAGAATCTCGTTCAGAACAGACATCTACAACCAGGATGACTTCATCAGAACGGCTGTAAACAATGTTATGCGGGCGGTTATTGAGGGAGGCATTTTCGTGGTTATCATACTCTTCATCTTCCTGATGAACTACAGGACGACAACCATATCACTGACTGCAATACCTTTATCGCTGCTTACCACGGTAATTGTCCTGAAGCTGCTGGGATACACCATTAATACCATGAGCCTCGGGGGAATGGCAATAGCCATAGGTTCGATAGTTGACGATGCGATAATTGATGTCGAGAATGTATACAAGAGGCTTAGACAGAATATTAAGCTGCCACCCGAAGAGAGAAAGCCAGTAATGAAGGTAGTATTCGATGCCTCATCAGAGATAAGAACCACCATCTTCAACACGACTGTTATAATAATCATTACATTCATCCCTCTCTTCCTGCTTGAGGGTATGGAGGGAAGAATGATGAAACCCCTGGGCATTTCGTTCATCGTGGCCCTTTTTTCATCGACAGTGGTGGCTCTCAGCATTACACCCGTTTATTGCAGCTACCTGCTCACCGACGAGAAGAGCCTTGAGCGAAATCTGCGCGGTTCATGGGTTGAGAGGAACCTCGGGTCCCTCTACCGCAAGGCACTTAGTGCGACACTCGACAGACCGAAGGTTACGGGAGCCGTTACAGGTGTATTGCTCATGGCAGCGCTGGTAATGATGTTTACGTTCGGATCGACCTTCCTTCCACCCTTCAACGAGGGTGCACTTACGGTAAACATATCGGCCATGCCGGGCATTTCGCTTGAAGAGTCGGTAAAGATTGGAAGGCAGGCAGAAATGATGCTTCTGGAGATACCGGAGGTTCAGGCAGTGTCATGCAAGACAGGAAGGGCAGAGCTGGCAGAGCACTCGTTCGGTGAGAATGTTTCCGAGCTTGACGTGCCGTTTACACTCTCAAAACGTTCGAGAGACGAGTTTATGGCCGACGTGCGTGACCGGCTCTCACACATCCACGGCATCAATGTTGAAGTCGGGCAGCCAATTACCCACAGAATGGATCACATGCTTTCGGGAACCAGGACCAACATAGCCATCAAGATCTTTGGTGACGACATCAATGAGCTCTACAGATTGGGCAATGAAGTAGATCTTGCCATCGAGAGCATTGACGGCATTGGTGACCTGATAGTGGAACCACTGGTGGAGACACCGCAGATAAAAATCAGGGCACGGCGTGAGATGCTGGCCAGGTATGGTATACCACTTAACAGCTTCGCCGGTTTCGTTGAAACTGCGCTAAGCGGACGTCATGTATCTGATGTATTCATAGAAGATATGCGCTTCCCTGTGATGCTGCGGCTCGACGATGAGTCACGCGGATCGATTGAGGCTATATCAACGGCTCTGATTGACACACACGACGGAACGAAAATTCCCTTGTCGTTTGTTGCGGATATTGAATCATCGTCGGGTCTTCACACAATCAACCGTGAAAATGTGAAGCGAAAGCTGGTGGTATCGGTAAATGTTGCAGGCAGGGACATAGGGAGTGTGGTAAACGAAATCAGAGGCAGGGTAAGTGAGGAGGTGAAGCTTCCTGACAACTACTATATTGAGTACGGCGGACAGTTTGAGAGTGCCGCAAGGGCAAGCCGGAGGATACTCTTTGCTTCACTGCTGGCGATACTTGCCATATTTGGAGTTCTCTACAACGAATTCAGAAACAGCACCCTCTCATGGATTATACTCCTGAATCTGCCCCTGGCGCTGATAGGAGGAATCTTTGCCATCAGGCTTTCATCCGGGGTACTCAGTATTCCTGTGATTATCGGTTTCATTACATTGTTCGGTATAGCCACCAGGAATGGCATACTTCTGATTTCGAGATATCTGAAACTTGAAGGTGAGGATCCCGATCTGAAGACCCGCATAATACATGGTTCAGCAGACAGGCTCAACCCGATCCTGATGACAGCCCTGACGGCTGCCCTGGCGCTCATTCCTCTTGCTGCCGGCGGAGACAAACCAGGCAATGAGATACAGAGCCCGATGGCGGTTGTGATACTGGGCGGACTGTTGAGTTCTACCCTTCTGAATATATTCGTAATACCAACGGTCTACTACGTGATTAACCGCAGGAAGTCAGGTACTGACATCCAAACTACCGGTGACATGGAAGAAAACTCTTAAAACCCTGAAAAAGATGAAAAGAACAATAACTACAATACTCCTGGCGGGCTCAGTTATGCTGGGTTCATTGGGGCAGGGCACAGAGGACTTCCTGAGGCAGGTATCAGGTTCTCATCCTGTGATTAAGCATTATGAGAGCATTCTTGAGGCCCGTAGGGCCGAGTCGCTGACAGGAAATACACCCGGTGAGTTTACGGCAGGATTCGGGTATTACCCTGGCACTCCGGAATCTATAGGTCTTAAAAGAGTCTTCGAGGCCGCACAGTCGTTTGAGTTCCCGACAACATATATAATCAGGGGACGGCTGAACAGGGAGACATTCTCTCTTGCCGAAACGGAGTTCAGTCTTGGAAGGGTGGAAACACTGCTTGAGGCCAGGCTGATGGCTTATGAGCATATAAGGCTGAGCAAACGGGTCGAAATACTGAAGGAGAAACAGGAGATTTTCGAATCGCTGAGACTTGGATGGAACACCCTTCTTGAAGAGGGTGCGGTGACCATACTCGACTACAACAGGTTACTGCTGGAATTATCAAGGGCGCGGAGTCAGGTAGCTTCTGAGGAGGCAACCCTGCAGGCTCTGAAAGCCAGACTTGACTATCTGTCGGGGGGCCGAAGCGAGATGCTTGAGGGTGTGGGTTACGACTCCTTTGTAGAGATCGACTATGAGTCTCTTGTGGAGATTCGCAGGCAACAGCATCCGGCGTTTATACTTCATGAAAAGGAGTATGCCCTGTCGCTGAGGGAGGTTGACCTTACAAAGGCAGGAAATCTGCCAGGACTTGAACTGGGCTTCGCCTCCGAAATAATTGCCGGAGAGCACCACACAGGTCCGCGTGTAGGCATATCAATACCTGTCTGGACAAACCGAAATCAGGTTAAGCTCTCCAGGGCCCGCGCTGCAGCAACAGCGGCAGGCAGGGATGCAGCCTTTGCCATGCTCATGGCCGAAACCAGATCACAGTTTGAGTACTGCAGTCTGGCCGGAAAGAACTTCAGGGAGATGAGCGCTGAACTTGGCAATGCAGGTGATATCTCAATGCTGATGAAGTCGTTGACAGAAAAGGAGATTACAATTACTGAGTACTTTTCCTATATGGAAGCGATGTGCGAATCGATGCTGATGCTTACTGACCTTGAGAATGAGTTTCGCACAGCACTGGCAGGGATGAATGACCACATGCTGACTGAATACTGAAAGCATGCAACCTTAAGCCTTTGTGCAGGCTGACGTGACAAAACGTACCTGGTTTTCATTTTTTTCTTACTTTTATTCACTGAAAGAGAGAAATGAAACCAGGTATTCTATTTGCACTGATACTCGTCCTGCTGAACACCGGCACTGCAGCCCAGGAGGTCTTGGTTCCACCGGTATCAATTGAGAAGCTTGGCAGGAACGACCTGATATTTGGAAGAGACACAACCGGACTAAGTGTACTGTCGGCAAGCCGAAGCTCGAAACTGATAACTGAGCTGCCAATAACCATTCATGTGGTGACCAGGGAGGTTATCGAATTAAACCACTATTCATCGCTTGCCGATGTTCTGAAGAGCCTTCCTGGAATGCGGGTAAGCCAGCCGGGCACGGGTGAACTGGGAGAGACTTTCCAGCTGAGGGGTCTCACCGGGAATCTCTATACAATGATTCTCATTAATGGTATGCCGGTGAAACCCAGCGTGGTGAAGGGAATGCCGATTATGGCCCAGTTGCCGGTAAGACAGGCCGAACGTATTGAGATTATTTATGGTCCCGCGGCAGCCGTTTATGGTGCTGATGCAGTGTCGGGTGTTATCAATATAATAACCCGTGAAGCCGATAAGGGGACCTTTGCACTGGCCGACATAAGCCTTGGAGAGAACAGGTACCGCAACTCTAATTTCATGGTCGGCGGAAAGGCCGGCAGAAACAAGAACATACTTCAGTACAGTTTCTACGGCAGCCTGAGCAGCCAGCAGGACTTCAACCTGCGCAGGGGATATGAAGATGTCTATAATCCGCTGCACTACCTTCAGGAGAGGGGTTATAAGATAGAGATCGGAGGAAAAGTGTACGAGCCACTGCAGATTACCGAGGATGTTTTTGGCACCAGTGTGACAGCCAGGAATGAGTTTATTAAGGATTACTACCCTGTCAACTATGATGGAACACTTACCCTGCCGGTAATACAGGATTTCCCGGCAGAGAGCAGCCTGATGGGTTTCAGCCTTAAGTTCCGGGGCATAGCGCTATCATTCAATAACATGTACAGGAAGTCACACAGCTCGCTTGGACAATCGGGATATCTCTTCAGCTTCAACAATCCGCAGACATTCTGGGGCGAGAATATAAGCCAGACTTCACTTAGTTATAATTATGAGATAACACCTAAGCTACTGACCACCACCAACATCTCAAGCCTGATATACAGGATGGACAACAACTCAAGCATTGGGGTCAATTTCTCGGCAGAGAGGGATAAATTCTACAGGTACTCTGCAGGTAATGATTTACTATTTGAGCAGTTGCTAACCTTCGCCCCTAACCCTCAACTCGAGATAGTCTCGGGCGTTACATATCAGTTTTCCGGCAATCTGCCCCAGACCAACTACCTCGATGCCCCGTTTGACACCCGGAAATATGGTTCCTTCAGCAGCACTATTGAAGCAGCCGACCCCGTATCAGGCACCTTTGGCCTCAATCCGTTGAAATACCACAACTTCGGTTTCTTCAGCCAGACTTACTACTCCTACAAAAAGCTCAGGTTTATGGGGGGAGTAAGGTTCGATGAAAACTCTGTATATGGTTTCAGCTTCTCGCCACGTCTGGCTGGCTTGTTTATTCACAACAACAAGACCACGTCGAGGGCATCTGTAGGTTTTGCATTCAAGGCCCCTCCCGCTTCACTCGCCTACCAGTCACTTGCATACAGGGGTGGAACGAACCTCGACAGGCTCTATTACCTTGCGGTGCCAAATCCCGATCTGGAACCAGAGAAGTACATGTCTGTAGAGATGGGAGTTATCAGGAAGCTTACAAAACGAACGACCCTTAATCTTTCTGTTTACTACAATGAAATAAGAAACCTGATTATGGACAGGTCTGTCCCGTTGAAGGAACTTAACCTCCCTCTGGCCATAATAGATACCGATACTTCCACTGTTCTCACCAGGGCGAATAACAAAAGAGCGGTTTCGAGGTTATACGGACTGCAGGCAACCTTCATCATGAACGACCTGGTGAAATCAATCAACCTCGATACAGAACTGAGTCTTACATTTGCCAAATCGAGTGAGAGTTTTCCTGATGTTTTCGAACTGGCCGGTAAGTTCATTTCAGACTTCAACCTGATGCCTAACCATTTCGGGCAGCTTAAGGTCACAATGGAACCGGCTAAGAATCTCTTCCTCAACATCACCTCAGTTTGGGAGAGTAACTGGCTGAGGATTGTCATACCGATAGAGGATCTTTACAATGAGCTTTTCCGCGATGTCGACGGCTTCTACAGCATGGATATATCGCTCACATACAAGGTTGGCACCAACCTGAGTACCTTTCTGAAGGTTACCAATCTGTTTGATGAAAGGTACGGCGGACCCGGCTATTCTGAGCTTGCCACTCCCCTGCCCTACAGTCCGCAGGCAGGAAGAACAATAAGTGCAGGTTTAACCTACAGACTGAACTGATGAGGAGACCTGCTCTTATACTATCATCAATACTGGCCCTTCTGCTTATCAGTACTATCAGCAGGGCTGATTCCTCACGAAATAAAAACAGTGCGCCAGGGTTGCAGGATGCTACTGACTCACTGAAGGCGATATTGCTGATCGGCAGGGCTGAAACCTTTGCCAGGGCCGGAATGACTGACAGTGCCAGGGTCTTATACCTCGAAGCCAGGCAGGTATGTACCGGAAACCGCCTTCCTTTTACAGAGGCAAAGGTTTATGAAGGGCTGGCTTCTATGTATGACAAGAGTGACATGTGGGATTACACCCTGAGGTACCTCCTCATGGCCTCGTCAAGATACAAATCGTCTCACGACTCAATTCCTGCAGCTGCCATCCATAAGAAGATTGCAAACAGGTACAATAAGTTCGGCGTCCCATCACTTGCTGCAGGTCATTTTATTAGAGAATATGGTATCTATGGCAGCAAGAATGCCACCGGCAAGGCTGAATCAGCCAGAAACGCCGCCGAATCGTTTAAGTCGGCACGTGATACTGCAAATGCTATTTCGTGGTATGATTCAGCAAAAATATGGTATTCTGAAACCGGTGATATTGCAACGATAATTTCAATCAACAACAAGGTGGTTCCGCTTCTTTCAGGGCGTGGCCAGAACAACCAGGCACTTAAGCTGGCATTGTGGAACCTTGACAGGCAATCTCAGTCAGACCGGGCAGAGATGATACTGCTTAACAATAACATCGGCTTCCTGCAATTTCGCGTCGGAGACCTGAACTCTGCCCTGGCCAGTTTCAGGAGGGCCGAGGCTTTTTGCCTCACAGAACCGGTTGATGAGTCTAATCTGGCAGGAGTCTATGGGAATATGGCAATATGTTTTCAAGGCCTTGGAAATACAGATCTGATGTTCAGGCACTTCAGGAATGCCCTGCAATTTGCTGATAAAACTGGTCAGATTGCCGAAAAGGCACATATCGAAATGCTGCTGGCAACCATCTACCACAACCGCAACGATCTCTACAATGCAGAGTTATATTGTCTAGACTGCATAGCCTCTTCAGAACGATCGGAAAGCCAAGAGACACTTCAGGTATGTTATGCCCTTTATGCTGAGATACTTGAGAACGGCAATGATTTCATCAAGGCTCTTGAGTATTACCAGAAGCACCTGAACCTGAGGGACTCGGTCGCCTTTGCCAACAGAACCGAGATGGAGAAGCAGACTGAGAGGAATCTCTATTTCGAATCGATTGAACAGAACCTTAAACTCGACATAGCAGATGAAGAAAAGAAGGATCTGGAGTTAAGGAGCCAGAGAGCCGAACTCGAAAAGCAGGAGAAGGAGATTGAGCTGCTTTACAGCGAACAGGAAAGAACCAGGGTGGAGAGGGAAAACCTTATGCAGTCTCTTGCCCTGAGCAGGGAAAGAGCAGAGGCAGTCAGTAGAAAACAGGAGATACAATCGCTCGAACAGGTGAAGCTCAGACAGGAGTTTGAACTCGAACAGAAAGCTAGCAATGAACGCGAACTGCAGAGTCAGAATAAATGGCTTGAGTCAGAGGCCGAGCGGAGGAAACTTGAACTGGACAAGGAAAAGGATGCCCGTCGGCTGACTCTCTATATTGCGGTTCTTATGGTATTGGTTGTTATAGGTGCTCTATAAAGTCTTGTTTCGACCCGGAGAAAAAACCAGAAACTGGCTGCAAGCAAGAAGAAGATAGAGGAGATAAACGCAGACCTTGAGAATAAGAACAGGGAGGTCAGCGAGCAGAAGGAAATAATTGAGCAAAAGAACCAGTCGATTACCGATTCAATTCAGTATGCAGCCAGGATACAGAGTGCGGTACTTCTCCCCATCGATTTTCTGACCAACTGGGGTGTCGAGAACTTTATTTACTTCAGGCCTAAAGACATAGTAAGCGGGGACTTTTACTGGGGTTTCAGGAAGAAAGGCAGAATTTTCATCGCGGCAGCAGACTGTACCGGCCACGGGGTGCCCGGAGGTTTTATGAGTATGCTAGGCAATACATTTCTGAATGAAATAATGATAACCTCCGACCTTGCAACGGCTTCGGAGATTCTTGACAAACTGCGCGAGGAAATTATAAGGGCACTTCGGCAGAAGGGAGTAACGGGTGAAGCCAGAGATGGTATGGATATCTCACTCGTTATAATTGACAGGAAATCAAAGTCAATTCAGTACGCCGGGGCCAATAATTCAATATACAAGGTCAGCAATGGAGAACTCACGAGGCATCAGGCAGACAGAATGCCGATAGGTATCCATGTAACCGACATAACTCCCTTTACCAACCATACCATACCGGTTAATCGGGGTGATACCATTTACCTCTTCTCAGACGGGTATGCTGATCAGTTCGGGGGGCCGTCAGGCAAGAAATACATGTACAAGCCTTTCCAGCAGCTTTTGCTAAAACTGTCAAGCCTTCCGATGGAAGAACAGTATGGCAAGATCGATACTGTGTTCGAAGAGTGGAAAGCAGGTTATGAGCAGATTGACGATGTGCTTGTTATCGGCCTGAGAATCAAGTAATATGAATCGATGAAACCCACAATCATACCTACCGGCGACGGCTCCCACACCCTCTATCTTCAGGAACTTGATGAACACTATCACTCGGTTAACGGGGCAATTGATGAATCTGATCATGTCTACATCAGGGCAGGCTTTGATTTCTGTGAGTCAACTGACCCGATAG
This sequence comes from uncultured Rikenellaceae bacterium, assembly GCA_964446435.1. Classification (GTDB taxonomy): domain Bacteria; phylum Bacteroidota; class Bacteroidia; order Bacteroidales; family VadinHA17; genus SLNP01. Next base: position 15,288 of record CAYUOS010000043.1, read on the forward strand.
TTTTTGAAGTAGGCTTCGGAACCGGCCTGAATGCCTTGCTGACCGCATTGAGAAGTGCCGTGAAGAGGATCAGAACCACCTACATTTCCATAGAAAAATACCCGCTTGATTCTTCAATCGTGTCAGCCTTAAACTATCCGACCATAGCCGGTAAAGGAGCTGATGATGTTTTCAGTTCAATTCACAGCTGCGAATGGAATAAGCAGGTTGATATCACAGAATGGTTCACTCTTCTGAAGATTGAAGGCGATCTGCTGACCCTTGAACCATCATTTTGTGCCGATATTATCTACTTTGATGCCTACGCACCGACAAAACAGCCTGAGATGTGGAGCATAAGCATCTTTCAAAAAATGTCGTCAATGCTGGTAAGGGGTGGTATACTTGTTACCTACTCCGCAAAAGGCGAGGTAAGACGAATGCTTCAGGCAACCGGATTCAGGGTTGAACTTCTGCCTGGAGCAAAGGGCAAGAGGGAAATGATTCGGGCTGTCAGGTTATAAATCCTAAATTGTAGTATATTTGCGCAAAATTTTTACAAACAATCAATAAAATGAAAATGAAAAAGATGGTATTGCTTATCGCATCTGCTGCGATAATTTTCTCGGCTTGTTCAAATAATACAGTCAAGCAGGGTAAACTTAAATCAACGGAAGATTCGCTTGCATATGCTTTTGGTGTAAACACCTATTTTGCAATGAAGCAGGACAATCTCGAAATCGATCCGCTTATGATGGCCAAGGGTATGCTTGATTCAAAGGAGAGCAAGAATCTTATGGACGAGATGTATGCAAGAGGTTTCATTATTAACTACTTCCAGGAGAAGCAGCAGGCAGAGATGATGGAGATGTACAAGGACCTGATTGAAGAGAATGAGAAGTTTCTTGAGGAAAACAAGAAGAGAAATGGTGTAATTACGACAGAAACAGGACTGCAGTACGAAGTAATCACCATGGGAACCGGACCAAAACCAACCCGTGATGACATTGTAAGGACTCATTACAAAGGTGAGCTTACCAACGGTGAAGTATTTGATTCATCTTTCGAAGGCGGACAACCACTTGAGATTGCTGTAGGAAGCGTTATTCCCGGTTGGGTTGAAGGGCTGCAACTGATGCCCGTCGGCTCAAGATTCAAGTTCTATATTCCCCAGAATCTGGGCTACGGTGAAAATGGAGCAGGTGGAGTAATACCTCCATATGCCACACTGATATTCGAGGTTGAACTGCTTGAGATAGTAAAGCAGTGAAAAAGGCAGCCATACACACCTCAAAAGGTATAATGGTGGCGCACCTCTTCGATGATGATGCGCCTGGAACCGTAGCCAATTTCGTCAAACTTGCAGAAGAGGGTTATTATGACGGTCTTGCCTTTCACAGGGTAATACCCGATTTTGTGATTCAGGGTGGATGCCCCTACTCAAAAGACATGTCTGATCCTCGTGTCGGAACCGGTGGCCCTGGTTACAATATCAAATGTGAACTGAGCGGTGCACGGCAATTTCATGATCGTGGCGTGCTTTCAATGGCACATGCAGGCAGAAACACCGGCGGTTCGCAATTCTTTATCTGCCACAGCCGCTCAAATACCAAGCACCTCGACAGGCAACATACATGCTTTGGCAAGGTTGAGGAGGGACTTGAAGTAATAGACGCCATTAGGGCCGGTGACAAGATAGAAAAGGTTGATATTACAACAATTGATTAATCAATATGGCTTTCGAGATTACAGGCAGAGTGTTTGAGATCTACCCGGTGGTAAGTGTCAGTGATAAATTCAAAAAGAGGGAATTCGTAATTGAAAAGAAAGAGTCCTCAGGGGGCACTGTCTTTGTCGACTACATAAAGTTCCAGCTTGTACAGGATAAATGTGATATTATTGACGAAAGCTTTCTGAGGGATGAGGTAAGGGTACTCTTCAATATAAAGGGTAACCGATGGGAAAAGGATGGAAGGGTAAACTACTTCACCAACCTTGATGCATGGAAGATTGAGCGGATGAATGATGACGGTGGATCCGATTATACGGCACCTCCGCATGCTCTCGAGGACGCACCCCCTGAAAACGAAGAGTTTGATTCTCTGCCATTCTGAAAATAGTAAAACTGGCGCTGGTGTTTACCAGCGCCAGTTTTGTTTTTTATGACAGACATCAGCCTATAACAGGCAGGTCAAGACCCTCCATTGAAGCATTCAACTCAGCATCAGTAAGCTCATGATCAGGCAGGTTGCCCTCAAAGAACTTTTCATATGCTGAGATATCGAAATGACCATGCCCACTGAGATTGAAGAGTATCGTCCTCGGCACCCCTTCAATATCGGACTTTCTGGCTTCATCAAGAGCTCCGGCAATAGCATATGTTGACTCAGGAGCTGGCAATATGCCCTCCGTACGGGCAAAAAGAACACCGGCTTCAAAGCATTCACGCTGCAGTTTGGCCCTGGCCTCAATGAATCCATCTTTCAGCAGTTGGCTTACAAGAACACCTGCACCGTGGTATCGCAGACCGCCTGCATGTATCTTTTCGGGCATGAAATTATGGCCCAGTGAATACATTGGCAGTAGCGGAGTCATCCCTGCAGTATCGCCAAAATCATACATAAAACGACCCTTAGTGAGCTTAGGACATGAAGCAGGCTCAATGGTCAGCAGCCTTACATCCTTATTGTTAAGAAGTTTCTCCCTGAGGAACGGGAAGGCGATACCTGAAAAGTTTGACCCGCCACCGAAGCAACCGATTACCACATCGGGATAATCTCCGGCCTTTTCCATCTGTATCAGGGCCTCCTGCCCTATTATGGTCTGATGCAGAATAACATGGTTAAGAACACTTCCAAGAGAGTATTTTGTGTATGGATCCTGTAGGGCTATCTCAAGTGCTTCCGAAATAGCAATGCCAAGGCTGCCAGGTGAGTCGGGGTCGGCTTCGAGAATATTCCTGCCGGCTCCGGTCATGTTGCTCGGTGACGGCACCACTCTTGCATTGTATGAATTCATAAGAAGCTTTCTTCCAGGCTTGTTGTCATAGCTGACCCTTACCATGAAGACCAGTAACTCCAGGCCAAAATGGTTGCATGCAAAACTCATTGCACTTCCCCACTGTCCCGCCCCTGTCTCAGTGGTTATGCGCCTTATCCCTTCCTTCTTGTTGTAGTAGGCCTGGGCAATTGCAGTGTTGGCCTTGTGCGACCCCGAGTAGTTACCCCCCTCATACTTGTAATAAATCTTGCTTTTTGTTCCAAGAAGCTTCTCAAGGTTATAGGCTCTGAAGAGAGGTGAAGGCCTGAAAATCCTGTAGAGATCGAGAACCTCATCGGGAATGTCAATGTATCTCTCCGCAGAGACCTCCTGCTTTATCAGCTCCATTGGAAAGATAGCCGCCAGGTCTTCCGGACCCACCGGCTGTCTTGTTCCGGGATGCAGCGGTGGCAGTGGCTTGTTAGGCATATCAGCAACAATATTATACCATTGCCTCGGCATCTCCCTTTCACTCAGAATGATCTTTTTTCTTTTTTCCATTGCATTAATTATTAAGTGGTTAACAAAATGTGTTGCACAAAAAAAAGGCACACTGTAAACAGTGTGCCTCGGTAACCTGGTATTTCTTATACGTTATACGACGACGGTGTTCACAGCTCTTTGGAGTTTGCTGCGCCAGCGCCAGATGTATAACTGAATCGTGTTCATGGGAACAAAAGTAGTGATTTATTTTAATTATGCTTAAACGGGTAAAAATTTTTGATTTTTTAACATCTGTGCCGGAATAGTGATGATCGCTCAGGCATCTGAATAAATAAGGATATATTTGCGAATCGACTCACAGAAAACCATATGAATAATATAAATCCGTTGATGGTGAAATGGGATACACCGTTCAGTGTTCCTCCATTTGACAAAATTGCCGTGAAGCATTATGTGCCGGCAATCAGGGAAGCAATCAATAGTGCAAAATCAGAAATAGAGAGTATAACCACCAGTACAGACCCTCCAACATTTACAAATACGGTAGAGGCTCTTGAGCGCTGCGGTATGGAAGTATCTGCCGTATCACAGCTTCTGTTCAACCTCAACAGCGCCGAGACATCTCCTGCGCTGCAGGCAGCAGCGATGGAGGCATCTCCTCTGCTAACAGATTTCTCAAATGACATCACCCTTAATGAGGAGCTGTTTTCGAGAATAAATCAGGTTTACAGGAACCGCGAATACACAGTCTATACACCCGAGCAGAAAATGCTTCTTGAAAGGACCTTCAGAAATTTTATTCTCGGTGGTGCCGGTCTTGAAGGTTACAAGAGGGAAAGATTCAGGGAAGTAACATCCGATCTGGCTACGCTATCGTTGAGGTTCGAAGAGAATGTTCTTGCTGAAACCAACAGCTTCCAGCTACATCTGACTGAGAAAAAAGATCTTGCAGGTTTGCCTCCACAAGCCGTTGAACAGGCTGCCGGTGAGGCAGCTGACAGAGGCCTCGGAGGATGGGTATTCACACTGCACGCACCCAGCTTTCTCCCGTTCATGCAATATTCAGAAAGAAGAGAGTTGAGAGAGAAGATGTTCAGGGCTTATGCCTCAAGATCATTCAGAAACAACGATCACGACAACAAGGAGATAGTTAAGAAGATAGTAGCACTCAGGCTTGAGCTGGCTAAGCTACTGAGTTACAACGATTACGCATCACTTGTACTGGAGGAGCGAATGGCTGCCTCACCTGCAGGAGTCAAGTCATTCCTTAGCAGACTGCTTTCGGCGGCACTGCCTGCCGCAAACGCCGATTTCAATACAATATTGGAATATGCCAGAGGGGAAGGGCTTAAGGGTGATCTGATGAAATGGGACTGGTCATACTATTCAGAGAAATACAAGAAGGCGACGCTTGAAATCGATGATGAGATGTTCAGGCCTTACTTCAGGCTTGACGTCGTTATAAAAGCGGTATTCTCGCTGGCAGAGAGACTCTATGGTATATCTTTCAGGGAAGTGAAGGAAATACCGGTTTACCACCCCGATGTAACAACCTTCGAGGTCACGGAAGGCAACAGGCATCTGGCTATCCTCTACCTCGACTTTCACCCGAGGAAAGGCAAGAGCGGAGGAGCGTGGATGACAACATTCAGGAACCAGTACAGGACATATGTTGAGGATGTAAGGCCGGTTGTATCGTTGGTAATGAACTTCACCAGGCCCACACCTGCAACTCCCTCACTGCTGACGCACAACGAACTGACAACCCTGCTGCATGAATTCGGCCATGCCCTCCATGCAATTCTGTCTGAATGCAACTATGAGTCATTGTCAGGAACCGGTGTAGTACGTGATTTTGTTGAGTTACCATCGCAGATAATGGAAAACTGGGCATTTGAAAAGGAGTGGCTCGATACCTGGGCAGAACATTACACCACCGGTGAGAAGATACCGGCAGAGATGCTCGAGAAACTCAGGGCCCTGTCAGTTTACAACGAGGGTTATGCCTGCCTGCGGCAGCTGAGCTTCGGAATTCTCGACATGGCGTGGCATACAATTAAAAACGATACTATTGCTGACATTACAGCTTTTGAGCGTAACGCTATGATAGCCACCGAACTCTTTCCACCTGTTGATGGCACAAATGTCAGCGTGGCCTTCGGTCATCTGTTCGGGGGCGGTTACGCTGCCGGCTATTACGGCTACAAATGGGCCGAAGTCCTCGATGCAGATGCCTGGGAAGCCTTCAGGGAAAATGGCATTTTCGACCGTGCCACGGCCAGTGCCTTCAGGAAGAATATCCTTGAGAAGGGAGGAACAGAGAAGCCGGGAGTACTGTACCGTAACTTCCGGGGTAGAGAGCCATCGGTCGAACCGCTTCTCAGGCGAAGCGGGTTTCTTAAAACCTGAGCAGGTTGATTTTATAAGGCAATTGGTTATATTTGCAGTGCTGCCGGACAAGGAATGGAGCCGGCGTTATTCCCTGGAATTCAATATAATACATTATATTAATGATCCTCTTCTTTGAAACCTCCGGAAAGAGCATAATAGCCACCGGTTCAGCAAAATCATTAGCAGCAACCGATATTGACAAGCTCGTCTGGCTTTTCAGTCAGGCAAAACATATCGTTGCCGGCACCCTTGCCGGAACTTTCATCGGACCCCGGCGCGAGATGATAACCCCCTGGAGTACCAATGCCGTTGAGATAACCCAGAATATGGGCATAGACGGAATAACACGCATTGAGGAGTTTTTTCCTGTAACAACAGGTGAACCAGAATACGACAGGATGCTGCAGATGGTCTATAACGGACTGGGGCAGGATCTGTTTACCATTGACAGGAAGCCGGAGCCTGTATATGAAATCGATGACATAGCGGCATACAATATCAGGGAGGGTCTTGCCCTCAACAAAGATGAAATTGACTATCTCAACGATCTCTCGGCCAGGCTCGGCAGAAAGCTTACCGACAGTGAGGTCTTCGGGTTCTCACAGGTCAATTCCGAGCATTGTCGTCACAAGATATTCAACGGTAAATTCATAATAGACGGTCAGGAGAGGGAGAGTTCGCTCTTCAGCCTAATAAAGAGTACCACGAAAACAAATCCTAACCAGGTTGTATCTGCATACCGCGACAATTGTGCCTTTCTGCAAGGACCTGTGGCTGAGCTTTTTGCCCCTGCCACTCAGGATAAAGCAGATTACTTTACGATAACTGAGACTGAGACAGTAATATCACTGAAGGCAGAAACCCACAATTTCCCGACCACTGTCGAGCCATTCAACGGAGCATCAACTGGTACGGGTGGTGAAATAAGAGATCGGGTTGCCGGCGGTAAGGGTGCATTTCCAATTGCAGGTACTGCAGTATACATGACCTCATACCCCCGCATTGAACCAGGCAGAACCTGGGAAGAAATAAGCAATCCGAGAGACTGGCTCTATCAGACACCCGAGGATATACTGATAAAGGCCTCGAACGGCGCCAGCGACTTCGGTAACAAATTCGGACAGCCACTTATCTGCGGGTCGGTGCTTACATACGAAGCATTCACTTCGCTAAGGAAGTATGGTTACGATAAGGTAATAATGCTGGCAGGGGGCATAGGCTTCGGCAGGAAGAAAGACAGTGAAAAGTCAGTGCCATCGAATGGTGATATCGTGGTGCTGCTCGGTGGTGACAACTACCGGATAGGTATGGGCGGAGGCGCGGTTTCGTCAGTCGACACCGGAGAATATCACAGTTCAATTGAGCTTAATGCTGTTCAGAGGGCAAATCCCGAGATGCAGAAGCGTGTATACAATGCACTCAGAGCTCTCGCAGAGTCAGATATCAATCCGGTTATTTCACTCCACGACCATGGTGCTGGCGGTCACCTCAACTGCCTTTCAGAACTGGTTGAAAGCACCGGAGGCAAGATTGATATCAGCAAGCTGCCGGTCGGGGATCCAACCCTCTCAGCCCGCGAGATAGTCGGAAATGAATCTCAGGAAAGAATGGGTCTGGTGATTGCACGCACCGATTTTGAAACATTAAGGAGAATCGCCGAACGCGAAAGGGCTCCCGTATATGCTATCGGGGAGGTCACTGGAGACAACCGGTTCACTTTTGAGAATCCTACCACTGGAGAGAAACCAATCGATCTTGACCTGGCTTCCTTCTTCGGCAATCCACCTCAGACAGTTTTAAAAGACACCAGGCTGAAGTCAGAATTCAATCCTCTTGAGTATGACATTGAGAAACTCGGCGAGTATCTCGAACAGGTGCTGCAGATGGAAGAGGTAGCCTGCAAGGACTGGCTTACAAACAAGGTAGACCGTTCGGTTACCGGCAGGATCGCCAAGCAGCAGTGTGCCGGTGAATTGCAGTTACCTCTCAACAACACCGGGGTAATTACACTCGATTACCGGGGCATCAGCGGTGTTGCAACATCACTGGGGCATGCACCTGCAGCAGGCCTTATTGATCCGGCTGCC
>CAYUOS010000044.1:0-22700 GCA_964446435.1 uncultured Rikenellaceae bacterium
TGCAGGAGCTAACCCATATCAATAGCTTTTCAGCCATGTTTATGCAGATAACCGGCCCCGGAGTATATATGCCTGAATACGTAGAAGTGAGTCTGTCGGAAGACGGCACCCACTTTGAGAAAGTACTCAGAATTAATAATGACGTACCGGAAAGCGAACAATCGCTTGTGTTCCGTAAATTTACCGGAAGAATAGATAAGCCGGCACGATATATTAAAGTGTTTGCAAAATGCAAAGCGGGCCAGTTTATTTTCACGGATGAACTTGTCATACATTGAAAATTCAAGGATTATGAATAATATAAAAGTAGTTTGCCTTACCTCCGCTATCATCTTTTTACTGTCAACCTGTATTTCTCCCTCCCGTAAGGAGGAAAGAGGATCTATTACCGATTATGTTAATGTATTTATCGGAACAGGCGGTCACGGCCATACCTTTCCCGGAGCAACCGTGCCTTATGGAATGGTACAGCTGAGTCCCGACACCCGAACCATGGGCTGGGATGCCTGTGGAGGATACCATTATTCCGATAATTCCATACTTGGTTTTTCCCATACACATTTAAGCGGAACCGGAATTGGAGATTATGGAGACATCCTGTTAATGCCTTTTACCGGCCAGGCCCATATTTTACCGGGTTCCCCGGAAGACCCTGATTCAGGTTACCGTTCACGTTTCAGCCACGAAGCAGAGAAGGCCTCTCCTGGTTACTATTCAGTCTGGCTTTCAGATTATGATGTAAAAGCCGAACTGACTGCTACAACAAGGGCAGGATTTCACAGATATACATTCCCGGAAGAAAAATCTTCGGGTTTTATCCTGGATCTGAATCACACTATTCATGGGCATAAAAATCCCGTTAATGAAATAAGGATAATAAGTGATACAGAGATAGAAGGACTCAAGCAAACGAAAGGCTGGGCGCAGAATCATTATGTATATTTCTATGCCCAATTCAGTAAACCATTCACATGGGAAATTTATTCGGATGACAAAATATTACCCACAGAGAGAAGGGCAATATCTGAAAATGCAAAGGCTGTTTTACATTTTGAAACGGATGCAGATGAAAAGGTGCTTGTAAAAGTTGGCATTTCATCTGTAGACTACGACGGAGCAAGGAATAACCTTCAGTCAGAGATTCCTCACTGGGATTTTGACAGAGTCAGGGCAGAAGCTACTGAAAAATGGGTAGAAGAACTTAGCAAGGTTAAAGTGACTGGTGGAACCGAAGATGAGAAAACCATTTTTTATACAGCACTTTATCATACCTGCATCAGTCCGTACATATTTTCAGATGCAGATGGGAGGTACAGGGGAATAAATCAGAAGATATACAAGAATGAGAATTTCACCTCCTATACTGTCTTCTCTCTTTGGGATACATTCAGGGCATTTCACCCGCTTAAAACCATTCTTGATCCGAAGAGAAACAATGAATTCATTCATGCCTTGCTGTCGAAATATGACGAAGGAGGGATTCTGCCCATGTGGGAACTTGCAGGTAATTATACGGGAACCATGATTGGTTACCACGCAATTCCTGCAATTGTTGACGCTTACATGAAAGGTCAGGTTGATTTTGATCCTGAAAAAGCATTTCAGGCTATGCTCCGTTCTCCTCATTACGATACTACAGGTATATATTTCCCTTCAGAATATGTAAAAGGTTACCTGATGCCCACGTCAAGATATTACAATGACAAACTTGGGTTTGTTCCGGCAGACAAGGTACACGAATCTGTCTCGCGAGGCCTTGAATATGCCTATAATGACTGGTGCATTGCAATTATGGCAAGAGAACTGGGAAAGATGGAGGAGTATGAAAAGTATATGGAACGGGCACAGTACTACAGGAAGTATTATGATGAAAAAGCCGGATTTATGCGGGGGAAAAATGCTGACGGAAGCTGGAAAGAACCCTTTAATCCCCGTTACTCAGAACATCAATGGGGAGATTACTGTGAGGGCAATGCCTGGCAATGGACATGGTTTGTACCGCATGATGTTCCCGGACTGATAAGCCTTATGGGTGGAGAAGACAGTTTTATTGCAAAACTCGATTCTCTTTTCAGTATTGATTCAATAATTGAGGGAGAAAGCAGCTCAGCAGATATCTCCGGTTTAATCGGTCAGTATGCACATGGGAATGAACCAAGTCATCATATCATCCATCTTTACAATTATGTCGGACAACCATGGAAGACCCAGGAGCTTGCTGACAGTGTACTTTCATCACTCTATTTTAACGACCCTGATGGTCTCTCAGGAAATGAAGACTGCGGACAGATGTCAGCATGGTATATTCTGAATGCAATGGGATTCTATTCATTCTGTCCGGGAGATGTTAATTATTCCATTGGCCGGCCTGTCTTCGATAAAGTCGTGATAAATCTTGAGAATGGCAGAAAATTTACAATAGAAGCAAAAAACAATTCAAGGCAAAACAAATATATTCAATCTGCGATGTTAAATGGCAAGCCATTGAATACACCTTTTATTTCTCACGATGATATTGTAAAGGGAGGTAAACTGATATTTAAAATGGGCCCGAAACCAAACTATTCGTGGGGGAATTAAAAATTACTAATATTACCCAATCCTGTAAAAGATGAGAATTTTATCTGTAATTTTTTGCTTCATTTTTACAAGTGCATATTCTCAGAAGCTTGTTGATTATGTAAATCCATTCATAGGCACTTCAAATTTCGGGGCTACAAATCCCGGAGCGGTTGTTCCGCATGGTATGGTTTCGGTGTCACCATTTAATGTTTCGCGTTCGCCACATAATGTGATAGACAAAGATGCCCGCTGGTGGTCAACTCCTTACCATTATGAGAACAGGTTTTTTACAGGGTTTACACAGGCGAACTTAAGTGGTGTTGGCTGTCCGGAATTGGGAATATTCCTGGTAATGCCCACCAGCGGAGAGGTGGATGCCCGGGTGGAAAGATATGGCTCGATCTATTCCGGTGATATTGCCACCCCTGGTTTTTATTCCAACTTCCTGGATAAATATGGTATCAGAACCGGAGTCACCGCCACCAAAAGGGCCGGGTTGATGAGTTTCATGTACCCGGCGGGTAAGGCAAATATCCTTATTGACCTTGGTAACGGTCTTACAAATGAAAGCGGAGGAATCTTAAAGATCGTCAGCTCATCAGAAGTTGAAGGCATGCGAATGACAGGAAATTTCTGTTACAGCCAGGGGACTGAGCGCCCTGTTTATTTTGTCGCAAAAATCAATAAGAGTGCTGACAGTTACGGTGTCTGGAAAAAAATGCCCGAAATGACCGCTGAAGCTGCCTGGTCTGAGACCAGTAACCAGTTTAAGTATTATCAGGGATATAAAAGTGAGATTGCCGGAGATAGTATTGGTGCATATTTCTCATTCAACTTATCTTCTGAAGAGGAAATAATGATAAAAGTGGGTATTTCATATGTGAGTATTGAAAACGCACGTGAAAACCTGGAGTCGGAAATTCCGGGATTCGAATTCAGTGAAATCAGAAAAAATGCCGAAGAGCAATGGGAAAATGTCCTTTCAAGAATTATTGTGGAAGGAGGTACAGCAGATCAGAGAACAGTTTTCTATACAGCACTTTACCATATGAATCTTCACCCTAATGTGCTGAATGATGTTAACGGCCAGTATCCGGGAATGGAATCGCACCAGATAATGCAGGTTAACGGTCGTGAGAGGTATACAACTTTTTCTTTATGGGATACCTATCGAAATCTGCACCCTTTTATGAGCCTTGTTTACCCCGAGGTGCAACTTGACATGGTTAAATCGGCCATCGATATGTATGATGAAAGTGGCTGGCTGCCCAAATGGGAACTTAACAGTAAGGAAACTCACGTGATGGAAGGAGATCCGGCCATTCCACTTATTGTTGATACATGGTTCAGGGGGCTGAAGGATTTTGATTATATGAAAGCATGGGAAGCGATGTATAAATCGGCGACAACACCCGAAATTCACAATAAAATAAGACCAGATGTGGATGATTATCATAAGCTGGGGTATCTTCCTATTTTAGAAGAGTTTGATAATTCTGTTTCACAGGCTCTTGAATATTATGTTGCAGACTGGAACCTGGCTCAGTTTGCCAAAGCTCTGGGTTATGATAATGAATACCAGAGATTCTATAAACAATCGCTCGGATACAAAAACTATTATGATAAAAAGGAATATGGTGTCTTCAGACCAAAATTGAGGGACGGAAGCTTTCTTACTCCCTTTAATCCTGAGCAGGGCATCGATTTCGAGCCTGTACCGGGCTTTCATGAAGGAACTGCATGGCAATACACGTTCTATGTCCCACATGATGTTAACGGATTGATAAAACTAATGGGAGGGGAAAAAGCATTTACTGCAAAGCTTCAAAAAGTGTTTGACAATGATCTTTTCGATATGGCAAATGAGCCCGACATTAATTATCCATACCTGTTTTCATTCATTAAAGGAGAAGAATGGCGTACACAAAAAGAGGTAAGGAAGCTTATCGATACGTATTATTCAAATGCACCTGCCGGCTTGCCGGGAAATGATGACTGTGGGACCATGTCGGCGTGGGTGGCATTCAGTATGATGGGGTTTTATCCTGTCTGTCCGGGCGACATGAATTATGTGCTTACCAGTCCGGTTTTCGACAAAGTCACCATCTACCTTGATAACCGGTTCTATCCCGGGGAAAAATTTGAAATTATAGCAAACAGAGTAAATGAAACCGATAACTACATTAAAAATATCAGGCTTAATTCAAGAGTGCATAGAACCCATTTCCTTAATCATAGTATACTCGTGGAAGGAGGCTCACTGGAATTTAACCTGACAGAGGCGCCCGGGAAATAAAATACTGACAATAACTCCATTAACTAACTAAGATGAACCTTACAATACTTGATGTATCCATAATTTTCGGATATCTGCTGCTGACAGTGTTAATAGGATATTTTTTATCTAAGCAAGCTTCAAAAAATATCAAGAACTATTTTCTTGGCGGGAACAGGATCCCATGGTATATGCTTGGGGTATCAAATGCCTCAGGAATGTTTGATATTGCGGGAACCATGTGGACAGTGGCAATCTTATTCGTTTATGGTCTGAAAAGTGTATGGCTTCCATGGCTCTGGCCGGTGTGGAATCAGGTTTTCCTGATGATGTTCCTCGCTGTCTGGCTGAGACGATCAAATGTCATGACCGGAGCGGAATGGCTGAAAACCAGGTTTGGCGATAACCGGGGATACCAGCTGTCGCACCTTATTGTTGTGATATTTGCTATTATAACGGTTATTGGATTTATAACCTATGGTTTTAAAGGAATAGGAAAATTCGCTGAGATCTTCTTTCCCTGGAACCTCCAGACTGATATCCTTGGGTTAAGCATATCAAATGCGAATATGTATGCCATTATAATAATGTTTATAACAGCAATATATGTTATTAAGGGGGGATTCTACAGTGTTGTGTTTACTGAGGTACTGCAGTTTTTTATTATGACAATTGCGTGCTTCATGGTAGCATATATAGCAATGACAACTGTTTCATTTGAACAGATTGAAACTGCAGTACCCTCAGGATGGAAAAACATGTTTTTCGGATGGAAATTAAATCTTGACTGGACCAATATCTTTCCTGCAGTCAACGATAAAATCCAGAAGGATGGATACACTATGTTTACTGCATTGTTCATGATGATGATCTTTAAAGGAATCCTTGTCAGTATTGCAGGTCCTGTTCCGGGATACGACATGCAACGCATTCTTGCAACCAAAACCCCGAGAGATGCTGCAAAAATGAGCGGAATAGTGTCGTTGGTGTTATTCATTCCCCGATACCTTATGATTACCGGTCTTGCTGTAATTGCCCTCGTTTACCTTATTCCTGAATTATCAGGAACAGGAAAAGATATTGATTTTGAAATAGTGCTGCCATTTGCCATCAATAATTTTATTCCGCATGGAATTAAGGGTTTGTTGCTGGCAGGACTGATAGCTGCATTTATGTCGACATTTGCTGCTAATGTTAATGCCGGACCTGCATATATTGTCAACGATTTGTACAAGAAGTACATTAATCCCAACGCAAGTCAGAAAAAGTATATACATATGAGCTACCTTGCATCGCTGCTGGTAGTTATTGTGGGTGTCTTTTTCGGGTTTTTTGCCGAAAATATTGATCGTGTTCTTAACTGGATAGTCGGAGCTCTGTTTGGTGGCTATATCGCAGCTAATTTTCTGAAATGGATATGGTGGCGCTTTAATGGCTTTGGGTATTTCTACGGGATGTTATCAGGTCTGGTAGTTTCAATAATCTTGCCGGTGGTTTTCCCGGATGTACTGCCGATATTCGCATTTCCGTTCCTTTTTGCTTTTAGCTTCGCTGTTTCAGTTATAAGTAGCCTGCTTACAAAGCCCGAGCCTGACGAAGTCCTTGTAAGCTTTTATAAGTCGGTTCGTCCTTGGGGGTTCTGGAAACCGGTCTATGAAAAACTAAAGCTTCAAAATCCTGATGCATTGCCAAACAGGGAATTCGGCAAGGATATGTTGAATAGCCTGATTGGCATTATCTGGCAGATGACACTTGTTGTTATGCCCATCTTTTTTATCATCCGTGAAAACAGATACCTGCTGTTAGCAGCATTGGTATTCGTTATTACAACGATACTGTTGAAATTTACATGGTATGATAAATTAAGAGATTATCCTGAAGATGTACAGGCTGAAATGAATGGTTAGTATGAGCCACACAATAGGTAAAACAGATTTAAATAACAGACAAATGAATAAGAACACACCAATTCCATGGGAAGAGAGGCCAAAAGGCTCTTCTGCTGTTATGTGGAGATATTCAAATAATCCGGTTATCGGCCGGTATCATATTCCTTCCTCGAACAGCATTTTCAATAGTGCTGTTGTAAGATACAATGATGGTTTTGCAGGGGTATTTCGTTGTGATGACAAGGCTGTAAGGATGAACATCCACACAGGATTCAGTCGTGACGGGATTCAGTGGCAGATAGAAAACGAACCTATACAAATGGCTGCCGGCAATACTGAGATGATTCATTCGGATTATAAATATGATCCCCGGGTAACATTCATTGAGGACCGGTATTGGGTAACATGGTGTAATGGTTATTATGGTCCTACGATCGGGATTGCCTACACATTTGATTTCAGGGAATATTATCAATGTGAAAATGCTTTTCTGCCTTTCAACCGAAACGGGGTTTTGTTCCCGCAGAAGTTCAACGGGAAGTATGCAATGCTAAGCCGCCCGAGCGATAATGGTCACACACCCTTCGGCGACATTTATATAAGCTACAGTCCTGATATGAAATATTGGGGGGAACACAGGCTGGTTATGCAGGTTTCTGATTTCAAGGAAAGTGCATGGCAGTGCATGAAAATAGGAGCGGGACCGGTTCCTGTTTACACCCCGGAGGGTTGGTTAATGATATACCATGGTGTGATAAACACAGCAGGGGGTTACAGGTATTCTATGGGTGCTGCATTGCTTGATCTTGAAAAACCGGAAAAAGTGTTGTACCGCTCGAGAAGATATTTACTTGGCCCGGCTGTTACCTACGAGCTGACCGGCGATGTCCCCAATGTTGTATTCCCATGTGCTGCTCTTGATGACGAAGAGGGTAAGCTTGCAGTATATTATGGCGCTGCAGATACTGTTGTTGGTATTGCATTCGGGTATATCAAAGAGATCATCGATTTTATCAAGTCAGACTCACTTTAACTTATAGGATTGCTTATTGGTTCTTCAGCACAAACTTATTGCTGATAGCAAATTGTGACTTCAACCGGATATCCTCGGATGAGGCTCCTATCATCAGCAGAAAATCACCTGGTTCAACAACCCACTGCAGGTCCTGGTTTACAAGAGCTACGTCCTTTGCGTTCATTTCAAATGATATCATACTTTGTTCTCCTGCCTTCAGATTCACCCTGCGAAACTCTCTGAGCTGCTTCACGGGTGTGGCAACTGAGCTAAGCATATCTCTGATGTAAAGTTGAACCACCTCGTCGCCGTCAAGGGCACCGGTATTCTTTAAGTTAAATGATATATTGATTGCAATGTCACCTTCCCCTTCGTTTACTTTCACCTTTAAGTCGCTGTACTCAAAGCTGGTATAACTCAACCCATGACCAAAACAATAGAGGGGTAAAGCATCCATCTCCACATATGATTTCCTTTCCGGTTTCAGGTGATTGTAATATAGAGGAAGCTGACCAACAGATTTCGGGATAGTAACCGGTAGCCTCCCGGCAGGGTTATAATCGCCAAATAACACATCTGCAATCGCATGTCCTCCCTCTTGCCCCGGATACCAGGCATTCAGAATAGCCGGAACATTGGCTTCTGCCCAGTTAAGGTTTAATGGCCGGCCCTGTATAAGTACAAGAACAACAGGAGTTCCTGTCTCCACGACTCTCTTCAGTAATTCCGATTGTTTCCCCAGGAAATCAAGAGTTGCGCGGTCAAAACCCTCTCCTGATTCCATATCACTTATCTTTTCCCCCTCTTTCTCATCTGAGACGGAGGCAGCTCCTGTGCTTTCATAATCGGTTCTGAAATCGCGGGCACTCGAACCCCCCAGAACTACGATTGCTATTTCGGCATTTCGTGCAGCCTCAACAGCTTCATCTATGTTAATATCAGTAGTGTCACGTATTGCACAACCTTTTACGTATTTAACTATTGTTTCAGGTGATAATTTCTCTCTGATTCCCCGTAGAACTGTAATAACAGCACCATCAGCCTGAGGGGCTGTGTAATCGCCAAGCTGATTATACACATTATCGGCATTCGGCCCGATGACAGCGATGCTTTTAATGCTTTTTTCAATCGGCAACAGACCTGCTTCATTTTTCAAAAGAACCAAAGATTCTCTGGCTACCTGCCTTGCCAGCTCAACATGAATGTCATTCTTAACTACATTTTTTACCCTGGCAGCCTCCACAAACGGATTCTCAAAAAGCCCCATCCGAAATTTAATATCCAGAACTCTCCTTACAGCATTGTCGATATCTGAAATATCAACCAGACCTGACTGAAGAGCATCATAAAGGTTTTTTCCATAATCCTCACCTCCCAGGTCAACATCCACACCGGCATTTAGTGCCAGAGATGCAGCCACCACAGGCGAATCGGTAATCCTGTGATGAGTCCTGAGGCCGTAAATGCTTCCAAGGTCTGATACAATAAAGCCATTAAAACCCCATTTGTCTTTGACAATATCTGAAAGCAGATAGCGGTTTGAAGTGCATGGCACACCGTCTATTGAGTTGTAAGCTGTCATAACTGACAGAGCTCCTGCATCAATAGCCTCCTTAAATGGAGGAAGGAAATTTGTAAATAGCTCCCGGTTGCCAATATTTACCAATCCGCCATTGCGTCCTCCTTCAGAAACTCCATAGGCAGTGAAATGCTTCAATGTTGAAACTACATTTACCCCACTTTTCAGATTATCTCCCTGAAGACCTCTTACCATTGCCACTCCCATCCTGCCAATAAGGTAAGGATCTTCACCATAGGTCTCCTCAACCCTCGACCAACGTGGGTCACGTGAAATGTCAAGGATAGGCCCATACCCGATATGTGCACCCTGCAGCCTGGCTTCCGCAGCAATGGCGACTGCCATACGCTGTATTAAATCAGGATTCCAGGTACTCCCTTGCCCAAGTGAAGTCGGAAAGACGGTCGTCCCTATTGCCATATGACCATGAGCACACTCTTCAGCAAGCAATAATGGAATTCCCAGTCGGGTGTTTTCAATAACATAACGCTGTAAAGCATTGGTTGCCTCTGCGGCCAGGGCTGGGTTTAATCCCGTTATTAGAGTCTTTTTTGTCCAGGGATCTGCCCTTAGCGTGCCCCAGAGCATTCCAATGTGCTGCTCTTTCACACTGGTTTTAAAATGCTCGCTTGCGAACACCTTGTTACCTTCTTTGGAATACATTTCCCATCCCAGCATGCAGGCAAGCTGTCCAATCTTTTCCTCCAGCGTCATTTTCTCCATAAGATCATCAATTCTCTTCTCTATGGGAGCTGCCGGATCTTTATAAACCGCTATCACACTTGCACGATTCCCTCTTCTCTGCCCGTAACAATTATCCAAAAACCATGTTCCGCCAAAACCTGAAATAATAAATACCAGAATCGTTATCCTGACACTATAAACCAAATGAATCTTTCTCATAACTTTTAAACGATAAATTGAACAGGAAAATACCCTGTTCTTCCCTGTTGGAAATTGTAAAATAATTCAAACCCCTTTAATAAGATTTTCTGAAACTTGCCTTTCCGGCACACAGAATATCAAATCATTGACTCAATCAGAGCCTGTCACAAATTTAGTGAGATTTTGGCAATGTTTGAGCCTGGAAAGTCATTTTATGAATACTTTAACAAGCCGCGAAAGAGTATTATGAAGGACCTCTGAAAACAGAGTTTTCATATACATTTTTTTTCACTATATTTACTCGCATGATCTTTCTGTAAGACATTCAGGATAAGGGGGTTGATGTTTTTTGTACCTGAGTAAACACAATAGAAATGAGAAATGTTGTTACAATTTGTTTGATTCTGATATCTTCTTTGTTGATAAACTCCTGTGAGGAAAGGAAAACGGAAGAGACTGACAGGATGGACTGGTGGAGGGAGGCACGTTTTGGCCTGTTTATTCATTGGGGATTATATTCTATACCTGCCGGGGAGTGGAACGGCAGTACCAATCATGCTGAATGGATAAGGTATACGGCTCAGATTCCATTGGATCAATACAATGAACTGGTATCAAAGTTCAATCCTGAAAAATTCGATGCCAGTGAATGGGTGTCAATTGCAAAACAAGCCGGCATGAAATACATCGTGATCACATCGAAGCATCATGATGGTTTTTGTTTATGGGATTCAAAAGAGACAGATTTTGACGTAATGTCAACCCCTTTTAAAAGAGATATTTTAAAGGAATTATCTGATGCCTGTTCGAGGGAAGGCATAGTCCTCTGCTTTTACCATTCCATAATGGACTGGCATCATCCCGATTATTTGCCACGCCGGAAGTGGGAAGTTGACCGGGAGGTTAAGGATGCAGATATGGGCAGATATGTTGCCTATATGAAAAATCAGTTAAATGAACTGCTTGCCAACTATGGGAAAATAGGCGTCTTATGGTTCGATGGTGAGTGGGAAGAGACCTGGACCCACGAGGATGGGAAGGGTCTGTATAACTATTTGCGGAACAGTTATCCCGGTTTGATCATTAATAATCGTGTTGATAAGGGCAGGACTGATATGGCAGGAATGACAAAGGATGGCAGCTTCGTTGGAGATTTTGGAACTCCTGAACAGGAGGTGCCTTCAACCGGACTCCCTGGAGTCGACTGGGAGAGCTGCATTACCATGAACGATAATTGGGGGTACAATAAATCTGACAACAACTGGAAGTCATCTGAGGAATTAATCCGGACATTAATTGATATTACTTCAAAGGGTGGAAATTTCCTGCTGAATGTAGGTCCTACTTCAGAGGGACTTTTTCCCGATTCAAGTATTAAGAGACTCAACGACATTGGCGAATGGATGAAGATTAACAGCGAAGCAATTTACGGAACTCATGCGGGTCCGTTTCATGAATTGCCCTGGGGAAGATGTACCCGGAAAGTGAAAGGAAAAAACTCCCTCCTTTACTTCTTTGTCTTCGACTGGCCCGGAAATGACCAGCTTATTATCCCATCAATGGAAAACAAAATAGTCAGGGCATTTGCTTTAACCGAAAATGGTAAAATGGAAGTTCCTTTTGAAGTTACAGACAACTCTGTAATATCAGTAAAACTCGATCAGGTACAACAATCAAAATATGCAACGGTTTTTGCTCTTGAAATTAAAGGCGAACCGGTTGTCACTAATAACCAGGGGGATAATTGACATTCTCCATAAATATTTTACATACGGAATTAAACTCTGGAATTTGAATATAAACTAAGAATGATTATGAATAAGAATTTATTGTTTCTGGCAGTAGTGCTCTTATGGGCTTCCTGTTCATCAGTTGAGGTTGCACCTCCCTCACCGGAAGGCCCGGTTCCAACCGAAAGACAATTAGCATGGCACCAGATGGAGTTGAATGCTTTTATCCATTTCACCACCAATACCTTTACTGATCTGGAATGGGGATATGGTGATGAAGACCCGGATGTTTTTAACCCAACAGAATTCGATGCGGAACAGTGGATGGAAGTTTTGGTCAATACCGGATTCAAGGGTGTTATTCTGACCTGTAAACACCATGACGGCTTTAGCCTCTGGCCAAGCAGCTTTACTGAACATTCCGTTAAAAACAGTTCATGGAGAGATGGTAATGGAAACGTCGTACAGGAGGTTCATGATGCCTGCAGGAAGTTTGATCTGGAATTCGGCATTTATGTTTCACCATGGGATCGTAACCGTGCAGACTATGGACAACCTTCATACGTTGATTATTATCGCAATCAGATAATTGAGCTATTTGAAGAATACGGACCTGTATTTGAAATGTGGTTTGACGGCGCAATGGGCGGCGATGGCTATTATGGGGGAGCACGGGAAAGACGCCGTATAGATGCCCGTACATACTATGAATGGCCAACAACGTTATCAATGATAAAAGAGATTGACCCTGATGTTCTGTTTTTTAGTGACGCCGGTCCTGATATCCGGTGGTGCGGTAATGAAGAGGGATACGTAAATGAAACGAACTGGAACACGATCAGTATTGATACTCTTTATCCGGGAAAGGCAGGTATCTATGACCTGCTTAATACCGGTTCAGAAGATGGAGAATACTGGGTTCCGGCCGAAGTGAATGTGTCAATCAGGCCCGGTTGGTTTTACCATTCTTATGAAGATGGTAAGGTAAAAACACCTGAACAATTATTTGAAATTTATATGGCTTCAGTAGGCCGGGGATCACCTCTGCTTTTGAATATTCCCCCTGACCAGCGAGGGCTTTTCCATGAAAACGATGTTAAGGCATTGAAGGAATGGAGAAAGCTTCTGGATGAGGCTTTTTCCAATAATCTTGCTTTAAATGCAAAAGCTAAGGCAAGCACAACACGGGGTAATTCCAGAAATTTTGCTGCCACCAATGTAACCGATGGAAATCCTGAAACATACTGGTCGACCGATGACGAGGTGACCGAAGGAAACATTGTAATTGATCTTAAGAAAGACAGGATTGTAAAATATGTATTGTTACAGGAATATATAAGACTTGGCCAGCGGGTAAGAGATTTCAGTGTTGACGTTTGGGTTGATAACCAATGGGTAAATGCAGGTTCCGGTACAACTATAGGATATAAGCGAATATTGCAGATTGATCCTGTAAAAACAAGCAGGATCAGGATTAATATCAATGACGCCAAAGCCTGTCCGGTTATCTCCAATGTGGAGGTTTATTGAGATTATTTCACAAATCGGGTTGCTGTTAGGTCTCTCACTATCAGCCTGAAGCGTTCATTACTGCCAAAGCCGTAGATGGCATAATGGGCGTATAAGGCATAGAAGGGCGTATAAGGGCGTATAAGGCATAGAAGGGCGTATAAGGCATATAGGGCGTAGAAGGTTCTTTTGAACTATTAGTCTCCGGGGGTTGTTTTGTTAATTGATAAGCAATACCAAAGGAGGCTGTGTATGAAATCAGATATTAGTACTCATTCAGGCAGGAGGGTGGTGGTGGTTGGTGCAGGAGCAGTCGGCTCTACTTACTGCTACGCGCTGGCGCAGAGCGGACTGGCGGAAGAAATTGTTCTGATAGATAAGAATGAAGAGCTGGCACGTGGTCAGGTATCCGACCTGGTGCATGGTCAGCCGTTCTTCCCGACGGTTAAGGTTCGTACCGGGACGGCTGAGGATTATACCGATGCCAAACTAATTGTTATTACCGCTGGTTCCGCCCAGAGACCTGGAGAGACACGTCTCGACCTGCTGAAGAAAAATGCGAAGATAGTAGGAAGTATCGCCCGGGAGGTTGCTGCGCGCAAGTCGAAGGGTGTAATGCTCATCGTCAGCAATCCGGTTGACGCTCTTACCCATGTTGCCATAAAGGAGTCGGGGTGGGACCGCAGTCGCGTCATCGGCTCTGGCACGGTGCTCGACAGCGCCCGGTTCCGCCATTTTATTGCCCTTAACTGCAATGTTGATGTGCACAGTGTTCACGGTTATATCCTTGGTGAACATGGCGACAGCGAGGTGGCTGTATGGTCGATGACCCATATCGGCGGAATCGGCATCGAAAATTACTGTCCTCTCTGTGGCGGGTGCATCGGATGGGAGGAGAGACGGCTTACTATTGAACAGCAGGTGCGCGAATCGGCTTATCATATCATCAATGCCAAGGGTTCTACCCATTTTGCGGTGGGTCTGGCACTGGTGCGAATAACGGCGGCAATTCTGAGGAACCAGAACTCGGTGCTCACCGTGTCGGTGTTAACCAACGGCGAGTACGGGCTTAAGGATGTGTGTCTGAGCCTTCCGTGTGTGATATCGGAGAAGGGAATAGTCAGAGTGGCCGACGGTCCGCTGACTGATGAGGAGATGGCCCTGCTGCACAAGTCGGCGGCGGTGCTGAGGAAAGCAGTAGAGGAGTTGGGGGTGTGATTGTTGAGATATTATCCATATTATAACCATTTTATAGCTACGGCCTGACAATAGTTCTTCCAGCTTTGTCCAAAAACTCCGGACAGAATTTTTTCCTCTTCAGGCGAGTAGATTCTGGAACCGGGAGAGAACTTCCGACAAGGATCATTAGTTTCATAATTATACGCTATTAAAAATTGACTTCTTAATGTGTTTTCGCAACTGTTTTTCCAACCTATTTCGCGGGATCTCTCCTCCATGCCCTGGAAGAAATATTATGCAATCCGTCTCCAGAAGAGCCTTCCAGCTTTCCACTGTTTTCGAAATGTCATCGGCAAATGGGGGGAATATTGAGTTTCTGAATATTCCGAACATTGCATCTCCAACAATTGCAATCTCATTATCAACAAGTATGCTTACAGAATCATCAGAATGCCCTTTGGTTTCAATGATTCTTATGACACCATTCCCATGAGGTAGAGTTATATCATCATTTACAAATACATCAGATTGAAATGGCTTGTAGCCAAACAGGTTTTTCCCGAAGACATTCCCCGCTTTTGACAAAAGGGTTGTAACGAAAAAAGTTCCTTTAGGCAACTTTGTGAATCCGTTTTGAATATTATCTCTTGCCGCTTTTGAAACAACAATACGGCAGCCACTTTTTTCCTGAATTTGTTTTGCCGACTGGCAATGGTCGAAATGAGTGTGGGTTAAGATCAGAGTGTCGATTTTTTCGACAGGTATGTTAAGGGAATCCAGGTTTCTGCGAAGTCTTCCAAACGTTGATTTTTTGCCGGTATCAACAAGAACAGAGTTTTTGTCATTGAGTATCAGATACACATTACTTCTTCCGGAGAGTACTCTGATCACTTTACACCCATTTTTTGTTTCCCACGTTTTCATTTTCTATCAGTAATCTGGGGAATTGTATTTACCAATCAGTTATGCCTCTTGCCAATTACATAGTATATTGATCTGAATACTTCCGGGTTTGTTTCAAAGTATTCAATTTCAGATATATCACCCTTAAAGCAGCTTAGTAGTTCCGGATTGGCTATGCTTTTTATCTGAGATAAAATCCACACCCGATCAGGAGGACTCCTACTGCAAGAAATGTTGCGTGCATAGGGGCGTAGAACAACCGGAGCAATATTACCTGTACAGTTATCCAACCCGTAAGAATAACCCCTTGCATAATTATGAACCATGCATAATAACGGGCTTTCAGAATTACAGCCGCTATGGCAGCGAAGCTCAGGATGCCGTTGACAATAAGCAAGATAATACCCGGAATAAGATAGCTTTGGAAGGGAGAGTGTTCAAGAAATGAGAGAGGCATCTGCAATCCTGCACCTGAAGGGTCAGCGATCATGTGCAGGCCACCGTAGAGAGCCCCGGTTCCGTTTACAATAAGGAGAAGTAATGCTGTAATTTTCACTATTGTTTTCATGCTGATTGATTGTTTATCGG
This sequence comes from uncultured Rikenellaceae bacterium, assembly GCA_964446435.1. Taxonomy (GTDB): domain Bacteria; phylum Bacteroidota; class Bacteroidia; order Bacteroidales; family VadinHA17; genus SLNP01. Next base: position 16,115 of record CAYUOS010000044.1, read on the forward strand.
GTGCTCAGTTTAATAATCGCTGACTGCTTATTCAACGATGGTATAATTGAAATGAATAACAACATTGCCTTTGATCATTGCCCAGACCGGGCAGTATTTCTCCTCTGCAAGTTGCACGACTTTAATCAGGTCCTCCTGGCTCACGTCAGAAGAGTGTAAACGGATATCAATCTCAATGGTTTTAAATCCGGTAGGATGTTCTTCATTTCTTATCCCCCTGGCAGAAAGTTCGAATCCTGATACTGTTTTCTGCATTCTTCTAAGGAATGTCAGCACAGCGGTTCCCACGCAGGATGAAAAGCTTAATAGCAGTAGTTCGAGAGAAGTATATCCCAGGTTGTCACCAAGAGGTGGGATATAGTCGATTGAGATGGGGCTGTTGCCATCAGCAATGCCTGAGAAATTCAGCTTGTCGTTTACGAGTGTAATTGACGTTTTTACCTCTTTTGATTTGTCAATCATGACTTTAAGATTTAAAGTGTTTTTTATTCAGTGAACTACCTCTGTTAATTCGATTTCAAAGTTCTTCAATTGAATGATGAAGAAAAAATATTTTTTGTTGAATGACTTCAAATGAATTATGAGTGCCATAATTAGTAGAAAAATGCCGGTTGCCATATACAACCACGCAAACAGTTGGGGTATTGTTTGCCCTGATCGTATTAAACCAATCAGTCAGTATCGAAGGAACCCTTCCCATATATACCGGAACAGCAACGATTAGCAAGTCATTCTCCCCTGTTATTAACGGTTTTTGACGGGCTGAGGGTTTTGTTATGTCGATTAACTCAACATTGTGATGGTTTATCCCCTTAACAATTGCCTTGACAATTGTTCTGGTTGTTCCTGTAGGAGAAAAGCAGGCCAGTACTACTCTGTTAGTTTTCATTTGATATCCTCCTAAGGTTAATTACCAGACTTTTTGTTGTTGGTAGAAACTTACACTCATACTTCCCGGCTCTATAAGAGGAGTAATCTCATCGAAAAGCTTCATGGCCCGAAGTATTTCACCCACGGATTTCAGCTTTTCAAAATTTTCGATGTGGTAAATAAAGTACCAGATTTTTCCTTCTGCAGCCTTAACCAGTTCTCCATCTATAAAACCATCCTGTTTCTGCAGGAACCCGTTAATGACATCTGCCTTTGTTATCAGCTGCTCGTCGGTTGTAGTTTGCAATACTTCTATTCTCACAAACTCAGTGATAATTGTTGACTTCATAATGTTGATAGTTTATTGATTACGAAGCAAAATTACCGGGGTTATATGTGACAGAATAGTAAGAAAACGACACTTAGGCCATTTTTCCGATTTGTAAGATTGAATCTTTTTGCTGAACAAAGTTCCCGGGCGTATTTCCTGCAAAACGCTTAAAATCCTTAATAAAATGCATCTGGTCGAAATAGCCGTTGTCGTAAGCCAGATCAGACAATTTTGAGTAGTCGTTATTCAGGATTTTATTAACACTGATATGAAAACGGTTAAGTGTACTGTAAGTGTTGGCAGAAACACCCACATATTTATTAAACATCCTTTCTAATTTCCGGATGCAGATGTTATTCTGTTTACAAAACTCAGACAGCTGAATTGAATTGTCAAAATTTCTGATTGATGCAAAAAGTTGCCGGAAATTCTCAGGAATAAGTTTGCTGTTTTTAAGTATCAATGTCAATTCTCTTTCCAGAATACACAGCCTTGTTGCCATGTCAGGTGTTTCATGTAACTGGTGGATGATCTGTGTTGCAGGCTTAAACCCAATTTCACCGGCTCCGGGAATTTGATTTTTAAATTCAGACAGAGGCAGATTCAGGAAAGGATAAAAACCGTCGGGATAGAAGCAGATACCAATCACATCGATACATCCGTCCAACTCTAAGCGGGAATTTGCAAAATGATCATTTAATCCTGAGAAGTAAACATTCTCAAGCAATTGGCGGTTCTCGTTAACTGACAGGTGATGAGTGGTTTTGCTCAGATTAAACCTCATGTTTATATTACGCTGGGGGATTAATTTGTGATCTATTCGAAGATGACCGACCTGAAAAGACCAGAAAAATCTGATGAATTGCCTGAGCAAAGGATGGTTTACAGGATGTTTTACTATTTCATGTTGCATATATACCCGAATTCTGTATTTATTAGGTCATCTGTTCCTTAGTAAATGATATCACACAACTTTCATATCCAGCTTATCGGACAAAACTTTAATAATTTGTTTTTCAGCATTATACACAAGGAGGGTTGTGCTGTCGGCATTAATCAAAAGAATCATCTTATAAAGATCAATAGTATAACCTGAAAAGAGATCAATCCGATAAGCGCGATTATTAACGCCTTAATCAGACTGAATTTTTGAGCAAATTTAATCCCGATTGTAAACAGTGTCAGAAACCAGAAGAAATAGATTGCATAAAGTGTGAGCAACAGTCCACGCCAGAAAGTAGGCTCATTCAGGAGTCTTTCGTATTCCTTTATGCTGATGACCCCGGTAATACTCAGGAAGGCATCTGTCAAATCATGTAATAGGGAGCTCCAGGTCGCGACACCGATCCCAAAACCAATAATTGCCAGAATATTATCGAATTTGCTTTGTCCATTCAATAATCGGGACAAGAGATAGACGGTACCTGCAGCACCTACCCAGGCTAAATAATATCCGGGAAGCGTTAAGAAAATATCATACTTGAAATACTCCTCAATAGGTAGTGCAAGCCAGGGTCTGAATGTTGACGGTGATCCACCTGCGAAGTATGCCATAATATAAAAAACAGTATACCCTGTTGCCGGCACCAGTAGAGCATAAAAGCCATATTTAAGGCTATTGTTGCCGTCAAAAAGTATCCTGAATGCACTTTGAGGCTTATAAAACATCTTAAAGTATAGAGCCAGGAAGTTAGTCTTCATATATATCCAATAATGATTTCCGGTATTGTTGTGGCTTGTTTTAAGTTTCTCCAATGAAATATTTGAGAATTGAAACCAAAGCTATTAAAGAGGGAATTAATAAGCAAATGGAAAAGTGGATTTCATGCCGCTGGACGCAGGTTGGTGGTTACTCCCTTCGGTCGTGAGCTTGTCCGACTTTTGCCGGTCTCTGTTCATCGACGAAGTATTCAAAGTCGCGGACATGGGTTATTTCGGTGACCCAGTTCATTTTAATGCCCGCAACCGGACTAACCTTGTAGGAAATAATCATGCCGGGATACATCTTTTCTGCTCCGGTATTTCCGGTTATGATGAAGCCCATGTGTTCCGGCGTAATAAGTTTCAGGTTAGCCGGACTTGAGATAAAATCCCATACCTCGTTTATCGTTGCAGGTAGTTTCTGGGTCGATATTAATTGATAGAATGCCATTGTATATTGATTGATTCAATTGTTTGTGATATAACAGCAGCGGGCATGTTTTGTTTCAGGTTTGCATAGTAATGAAATCGGAATAACTTTACGAATGAAAAGGGGTATGAGGTAAGAGGTATCCGGCGTCCGGAAAACGGTATCCGGTAACCGGAAAAAGGAAATGAATTATTAATACAGATTATGATGAAAAAGACAATTTACCTTTTGTTGTTGCTGGCTTTTGCCTGCACGCCGAAGCCTAAAACGGTTGTTGCACCGTGGGTTCCGTATGATGAGTCGGAGGAGATTGCTGCCAATGCCGACCACAGGATCAGGAAAATGCGTTTCGTGCTCATCCAGTCGCGGGTAAGTGACAAGAATGATATGCTGGCGAACGCTGCCCCGCAGATAAGGAATTTCTCAGAGGAGGAGTACATGGCACTGATGCCTCTCATCTTCGAGCAGGATATACCAACGATACAGTCGCACATCAAATCTGGCGCCCTCACATACGAGAAACTTACCCAGTGGTACATTTACCGCATCGTGAAATATGAAAACAACCGCGAGACGATTCTCAACTCGGTAATTGATATTAATCCTGATGCTGTAAAGGAGGCCCGCAAAAGAGACAAGGAGAAAGCCTCCGCCGGTCACCCCATTTTCGGTATGCCGGTGCTGCTCAAGGATAACGTCAACACCATTGGGATGGCAACAACCGCCGGTGCCGTGGCACTGCAGAATAACCATACCACCGACGCCTTCATCGTGAAACAGCTGAAGAAGCATGGCGCCGTTATACTCGGCAAGACAAACCTCACCGAGTGGGCAAACTTCCTCTCGGCCAATAGTCCGAACGGTTACAGCGCTGTCGGCGGCCAGACACTCAATCCATACGGCCGGAGGATTTTCGATACGGGCGGCTCCAGTTCGGGCAGCGGCGCAGCAATCGCTGCCAATTTTGCCGTTGCTGCTGTGGGAACCGAGACCTCCGGGTCGATATTGTCTCCCTCGAGCAAAAGTTCCCTCGCAGGACTGAAACCCACGGTCGGACTGCTGAGCAGAAGCGGGATCGTACCTATATCATCGACATACGACACCCCTGGTCCCATGACCAGAAACATGAAAGACAATGCCATATTGCTGTCGGCCATGACAGGCGAGGATAGCGACGACCCGATTACCATCGGCAAACCATGGAACAAGAGATACTGGGAGGATATAGAGAAAGGAACACTTGAGGGTCTCAGGTTCGGTGTGATGGCTCAGTTCATGAGGGATTCGATTTACAGAATGACTGTAGAGAAGATCGCTGGTCTTGGTGGAATAATCGTTGAGTATGAGCCTGAGCGGGTTCCGTTCGAGAGGTTCGGCATGGTGCTGGGAGCCGATATGAAGGCCGATCTGGCTGCATACCTTGAAAAGTATGCTTCCCGCGGGATTACCTTCCGCTCAGTGGCTGACATAACCGAATTCAACCTTGAGGATACTATAAACAGAATTCCATACGGGCAAACCCTCTTCACCGGAATGCTCAGGGAGGATCTTGCCGGCGAAGAGCTGGAGAAGACAAAAGCGGCATTGCACGAGTCGGGTGTTCGCTATTTCGACAAGCCGATGACAGAGCACAACCTCGATGCTGTTTTGTCGATGAATAACTCAAGCGCATCATACGCGGCCACTGCAGCCTACCCATGCCTTACGGTTCCGATGGGATATACCGAGGCAGGCGAACCGGTCAACCTTACCTTCATTGCCCGGCCGTTTGAGGAGGATAAGCTGCTGAAAATGGGATACGCCTTCGAGAAGGCAACAAAAGTGAGACACGCACCGGAAGGGTATAAATAGAGGGCGTAAATGGCGTAAAGGGCTTATAAGGGCGTAAAGGGCTTATAAGGGCGTAAATGTAAAAATCAATAGAAGCCTTGGAATCAGCCGGCAAGCAGTTGTTTGACCTTTGCTGATATCTGGCTTCCGTCGGCTTTGCCTGCGAGTTCCTTCGTGGCAATGCCCATCACCTTACCCATGTCGGCAGGTGATTTTGCACCAACGCGCTCAATAATACCCTTAAGAATTACAGCCAGCTCCTCATCGCCAAGTTTCGCCGGCAGGTATTTCTCGAGGACATCGGCTTCAGCGACCTCCTTCTCATAGAGGTCTGGTCTGTTCTGCTCCTTATAAATGGCGGCTGACTCCCTGCGCTGCTTAACAAGTTTCTGCATTATCTTAAGCTCCTCATCGGCGGTTAGCACCGAGTCGGCCCCTTTCTCGCTGCGGGCCAGTATGAATGCCGTTTTTGCTGCCCTTATTGCTTCAAGAGCAACCTTGTTTTTCTCTTTCATGGCCGTTATAAGGTCGGCGGAGATTTTTTCTGTGAGTGACATATGTTTGAGCTTAAGGGATGCTAAGGGGTTGTTTTATCAAAGTATAAAGGTACGATAATAATGGCGTAATAGGCGTATGAGGGCGTAGGAAGGCATAAAAGGGCGTGTAAGAAGGGCGTAAAGGGCATAGAAGGCGTAATTGGCCTTTAGTATAGTAATATTTCATTTTCCGGTTAAACAAAGAGCCCGGATTTTTGTTTATATGCCGTAGCATGCAGGTCCGATATAGTCGTTAATTAACGAAAGCTTAAGATCATGAGATACTTATACATTTTTGGACTGACAGTTTTGTTCCTTACCTCATGTGATAAGGAGAAAGATATAGAATTCAATTCATCTATCATTAATGCAATTATTCTGACCCCAAAAGATCAGGCATCATTTAACTACCTGATGGTGGATGTGAGCATGTACAGGTCACTGTCTGTACCCAGGGATTATGCGCTCTCTGATTTAAGGAATGAGAAAGATTGCTACTTTCATATTAAAAAGGTTATAGGTAATGTTACAGGCCATACAGGCCCTGCGTATTATATCCTCTTGCATGATAAACCCCATATCTACATCAGAACAGTTTTTTCAGGAGCGGATAATGCATATTACCTGAGATCAACAGCTTTTCAGGAGGGAACATTATCGATTCTTGACCGTCCTTTTGCCATAGATGATGATCCCAGTTATATGTATATCATCCACAGAATGGGTAAGGATTCAGAAACAGGAATGGACATGATAGCCATCGAAAGTGTTTCACAAAGAGGCCTCTATGTCGACAACCGCGGCTTGGCTGTTCAGGGTACGGCATTGGTTGCATTGAGTCCTTTTGATAAACCTCAGAATGCATACAGATGGCTGGTAGGTAAACCC
>CAYUOS010000045.1:0-9913 GCA_964446435.1 uncultured Rikenellaceae bacterium
AATAGCCGGTTCACAAGGTTCACCGAACCCATCGGGTGTTCAAGCGTCAGGGTGTGCAGGTCGCCCCATTTCCAGCCAGACAAGCCTCTGCTTTCAGCTTCTGAAGCCAGATCCTTCACTGCAATTCTGAACGCCATCCTCATTATCTCGTTGAGGGACTCAAACTCGGCCGTACTTGTCTTGTCAACCCATCTGTCAGGTCCGCTCATAATTACCCTGTATATGTAGTAATCGCGGTAAACACCGGGTAATGAGCCGTACATATCCCCAAGCTCATCGGCAATCAGTTCGCGGGCAAGGGCAATTCTGAAGAACTCGAAAACAGACGGAGCCTCCTCATCAGCTGACATTTCATTGTTCCACTGCTTCAGAAGAGCAAAGGCCTTTACCTCATTTGCATCTGTCAGAACAATCTTGTCGAATGAATTCAGCAGCGGAGGAACCAGGATGGCTGCATAGTCGGATCGCTGGTCAGTTATCATCCTTTTGAAATCATCTATCCCCATTATCTCCTTCTCTGCCAGCATATACCTTATGCGATTTATCCGGTATGGCATGGCGAAGGATGTGGCTATGTAATATGGATAGTCGTCTGATACGGTCTTGTTGTTTGCAGAGGCGACAAATCCTTCAGCCGGATTGTATGAGTATGGGAGATGCTCAAACGGCACGTAGCCTGTCCAGTCGTACTCATCTGTCGAACCATCACGTATAATGGTACCATGTCCTTTTCTGACGGGGATACCCCCTCCGGTATGGAGGCCTATGTTGCCATCAATATCGGCGTATACAAAGTTCTGGCTGATCGACCTGAACCTGCTTATTGCATTTCGGAAATCCTCCCACGAAGAGGCCCGGTTAGCCATGTAAACAGAAAATATCTCATTGCTGAGGTCGTAACCTGACCACCTCATCGACAGAGCTGCTTCACCTATGCCTCTCATCTCCGATATTATCGGCCCACGGTGGGTAAACCACAATGTACGCGTCTCCTCTCCTCCCCCTTTTACCTTTATCAACTCTTCCCTTTTTTCCATCTCCATCCAGTTGCCGTTAAACAGGTATGTCCCTCTTGCTGTATCTATTACCTCAATGAACAGATCAACATCATCGACCATCAGGTTTGTCATTCCCCATGCTATCTTTTCGTTATGGCCAGAGATCACGCATGGTTGGCCCGGCACTGCAACACCCGTAACGTTAAGTTTTCCGGGAACCACCTGGTGTATCTGCATCCAGATTCCCGGCGAATTAAGGTCGAGATGCATATCGTTTGCCAGCAATGGCTTGCCTGTCGTGGTGCGGCTTCCTGAGACTGCCCAGTTATTGCTGCCGGAAAACGACGCAACTCCAAGGTTTCTGAGCTTTTCAACTGATGACAGAAAAGTAGCTGCCTCATCAAGAAGTCTCTTGTCAAGAGTGAACCCGGGAAACACATATGACTCTGAGGCTTTCCAGTCAGGTATTATAACTGAGGCAAACTCTGCTCCATATTTTTTAGCCAATCGATAGTTGAAGATATCCTCCGAAAGTGAAGATGAGGCAAGATCCCATCCCATATATCCTATGATGTTAGCAATATCCTCGGGGGTCCACGGATCAGGCCGGTACATAAGCACCCTGAATTCGGGCGGCAGTTTCCTGCCGGCATTGGCAATATACCTGTTTACTCCATCACAATACCACTGTAATGCCAGAAGTATTTCGGGCTCAGAGTTTGCCAGCACCATCTTTGACTTATCAGTCATGCAGAGGCTGCGAAGGAAGAGGTCTGTTTCAATGAAATCCTTTCCGAATATCTCGGAGAGAGTCCCTTTTGTTGCCCGCCTGATAAGGTCCATCTGCCACATTCTTTCCCTTGCCATGAGGAAGCCTGTCGCAAAGTAGAGATCCTTTTCCGTGGTGGCATAGATATGAGGCATTCCACGCTCGTCAAAGAAGACATTTACCTCATCATCGAGGCCCCTGAGAGTTAATTCGCCATCGTAAACAGGTTTCGCTCCGTTTCTGGCAGAGTTGACAAAAAATAGTGCAAATATTAAGGCTATTGCCATAATTACGGCAATTGCAGCAATGATTTGTTTCAATGTTTTCATCCTTAAGATTTTTTTCAGGTTCAATTTACACAATAATTACCAAGGGCATTTCCTGTTTGCAGAAAAAAGTAACCATCGGGCATAGGGTAAGACCAGTGCTCGCAGGTCTTATAACTGAAACGAAAAGAAACAAACCATTAATCCATAAAATCATGAAAAGGACAGATCATTTTTCGGGATTATTTGCAGTAGTGCTCATTGCGTTGCTGACAATTAAGACAGTTAAGGCAGACTCAGGCAATGCCGGAGTCTCAGCAGAGCCTCAGGATTACTACACTACCTACAGGGGAAGAGTAATAGATTCTGAGACAAATCAGCCACTTATATTTGCCACGGTAACAGTGCATGAGACAAACATTGCCACTGTAACAAACATCGAAGGAGAGTTCGTCATCAAGGTACCCAATGAGGATAAGCACAAGGGTCTAGAGTTCTCATATATCGGGTATAATCCAAAACTGGTTCCCTTCAGTGAAATGAGGGAAAATGGATACAGGAACATTATCTCACTGGAACCGGCCCGTATCTCACTCCAGGAGATTACAGTAACGCCGATATCACCAAGGGAGATTATTGAGAAAGCGATAGCCGCCTTCAGCACCAACTACACCAATGTGCCGAATCTTATGACCGGTTTCTACAGGGAGACCATAAGGAAGGGCCGCAACTACGTCGCAATAGGTGAAGCTGTGGTTGAGATATTCAAGGCTCCCTACAGAAGTGACCTGAGGCTTGATGCCATAAGAATCTACAGGGGCAGAAAGGGAACAGATGTTACCAGAATGGATACCGTTCTGTTCAAACTGCAGGGAGGGCCAGTTACTGCTCTGCATCTTGACCTGGTAAAGTATCCGGAAATAATACTCACAAGAGAATCAATACAATATTATGATTATGTACTGTCGAATATAATAATGATAGACGACAGGCTTCATTATGTTGTTGATTTCGCCCAGAAGCCTGAGTATGATATACCTCTTTTCTACGGGAAGTTCTTCATCGACGCAAAGAACTTCGCTGTCAAAGAGGTTGAATTCAGCCTCAATGTAAGCAACGTTGAACAGGCACAGGCTCTGTTCATCAGGAAGAAGCCACTTGGCATGGATGTTACCCCGGAAGCAGCCACTTACAGGGTTATCTACAGGGAGAGCGAAGGTAAATACTACTTTGCGTACTCAAGAGCGGAAGTCAGATTCAACGTAAACTGGAGGAGAAGGCTTTTTAATACGAACTACACTACCATGTCAGAGATCGCGGTAACTGACCGTACTACCGAGGAAGTTATTAAATTTGCAGGCAGGGAAAGAGTAAGAGCTACTGATGTATTCTCAGACAAGGTAAGCTCATTCTCCGATCCTGATTTCTGGGGTGACTATAACGTTATTGAACCCGACCAGAGCATAGAATCTGCCATACGAAGGCTAAGCAGGAGGCTCAGATTCAGCGATTTTGACGACAGGTAGACAACAAAAGGTCTTGGACAGGGAAGATGAAATAGCAGGAAGGATACGGATGGGTGATATCAAAGCTTTTGAATCACTCTTCCGTTCTTCCTATTCATCACTTGTAAAATACTCTGCAAGTATCGTAAAAGATAAGGATACGGCAGAAGAGATAGTACAAGACCTGTTCTACAGATTATGGAAAGAGAGAGACAGGCTCAAAATCAGGTCGTCGCTGCACGGTTATCTGTTCAGGTCGACTTACAACAGGAGCCTCAAATGGATTGAGCACATGAAGGTTGTTAAGAAATATGAGTCAGATTCGACACTGACAGAGATGGAATCACCCACTACACCAATTCAGCATCTCCAGTTTGGAGAGTTGCAGGAAACCATAGCCCTGACGCTGGAAAGACTGCCTGAGAGGTGTGGTGAGATATTCTGCCTTAACAGGTTCGAAGGGCTCAAATACCGTGAGATTGCAGACAGACTTTCAATATCGGTGAAGACAGTCGAAGCCAACATGGGCAGGGCTCTCAGGGAGTTCCGGAAAACAATAGGTGGATTATGAACAGAAAGCAGACATACACGGCGGGTCACGATGACAAAGGATGGGAGAGACTGGCTGCCAGACTCTCAGGAGAAGAGACAACTGTAGAAGGCATGGATAACGAGCCTGAAATTGATGCAGGCCATTTTACAGAGGAGATGTGGAAAAGCATTGAAAGCATAGGGAAGGTCTCAGGTGAAACCGATACCGGTAAGGCCTGGAGTAAGTTATACGGAAGATTGTCGGAAGAGGATCTTGTCAGAAACGTCAGGACATCAGGACCCGGCCGCCAGCTGAGGCTACTTCTGAGAATTGCCGCTTCTGTTCTGATCCTTATTACTGCAGGCTATGTAACATACCGGATAGCAGCCCCACGGCACGAGGAGACGCTGATTGCCTGGTCAGGAGATGCAAAGAGCACTATTGTGAATTTGCCCGATGGCAGCCAGGTAAAACTAAACCGCAACACCTCACTCACCTATCCCGTTGCCTTTGATGACCAATCGCGAACGGTTACACTCAATGGAGAGGCCTACTTTGAAGTTGCAGGCGACCCTAATAAAGCCTTCAGGGTCATTGCCGGAAAAGCAGTTGTAGAAGTACTGGGAACATCATTCAACGTCCTTGTCACTGATACCAAAGGAGAGGTTGAGGTCTTCGTTACCTCAGGTAAAGTGATGCTTTCATCTGAGGATGATACTGAAGGAGTTGAATTGACAAAAGGCTTAATCGGCAGAACCTCGGAAGGCAAGACTCTAATGGAGTTAAATGAAAACCCCAACTACATGGCCTGGAGCAGTGGTTTACTGGTGTATGATTCGACAGCCCTTGGAACAGTTCTCAAAGACCTTAAGAGAGTCTACGGAATTGATATTGTAGCAGATGAATCTGTCATTTCAGACAAATACATCACTACTGTATTCGATAATACTGAAGAAGAGGACATAATTAAGATTATTGCAGCAACTTTTAACCTTTCATGGAGGAAAGAAGGAAGAGTTTATCTATTTTCACAGTTATAAAAGAGATGAGCCGATTTGGGTCTGTCAGTTCATATAAGACTTATATCCTTCATTATTATCCTTCTGCTTGCTTCTTTAAGTGAAGCCACAGGGCAGGAGGATGTGCTTTCCACAATTCACAGCTTCAGCAACGGAAATATCAGGCGGGGCAACGCCTTAAATATTATAAGCCGCAGAACCGGCTACTTCTTTACATATGATTCCAGATTGATTGACCCTGAAGCAAGAATCTCCCTAAGTTTCAGTGAAAAACCGCTTGAGGAGATTCTCAGGCACGTAATACAGAATGATTCAGTGAGGTTCTCTGTAATTGGCAGACATATTATAATCGCAAGGCTTACGGCTGAGTCTGAGGCAATCAGACTGACAGAGGATGCAGAGGAGACTTACAGAATATCCGGATTGATCATAGAATATGAAAACGGCGAGCCGTTACCCTTCGCCACCATAGCTGTAAAGGGCAGACCAAGGGGAACCATTGCGAACAGCAATGGGATGTTCTCGATGAACATTACCTCAGATAATATTAATGATACTATAACGGTTTCCTACCTTGGGTTCCTCAATCGTGAGATTCCTGTCTTGGAGACACTCGGCAATGACTATACCATCAGGATGCTGCGTGATTATATACCGATTCCCGAAATAATAATACGCAGCCAGATACCCCAGGAGATTGTCAGGAGATCGGTTGAAGCCATTCCTGCAAATTACGGAGACTCACCCGCTTCAATGTGGGGTTTCTATCGTGAAGGCATAAGAAAGGGAAGGGTGATCCAGATCTTTTCCGAGGCAGTAATAAGGATATATAAAGCTGCATATGGTACTGTGGTGAATGACCAGGTGAAGGTAGTAAGGAGCAGGAAACATGAGAACGTCAGCTCTTCCGACACACTGATGCTTAGGTTGAAGGCAGGTTTGAGCAGTTCTCTGATGCTCGATGGCATGAAGAACATCTATGAGTTCATGAATGAAGAGTATTCCAGCTATTACCAGTATGCCATGACCGATATCGTCACAGTTGATGATGTGGCTGCCTTTGTTGTGGAGTTTTCACAGAGGGAGTGGGTAAGAGAGCCTCTCTTCAGAGGGTCTCTGATGATAAATACAACCGACTATGCACTCATGCAGGCTGAATTTGAAGTTCATCCCTCATTTATTACAGACAGGAACTTTACCTATGTTACCAGCTCTACAAGAGGGTTTACAATAAGGCCCGTAAGTGCCCGATACCGAATCTCATACAAAAAGACAGGTGACAGATACTTTCTCAGTCACGTAAGGGGCGATCTGAGATTCTCTGCCAGGAAGAGGCGCAGTCTGTTCAATACAAACTATGACGTATTCTTCGAACTCGCCATTACCGAGGCAGACACAACAAATGTGACACGATTCGAAAGGCAGGAGATTATTCCATTGGAGACCGTGTTTTCACGCACCATAACAGGATATGATCCGGATTTCTGGGGGAAGTTTGAATTCCTTAAACCCGAGGATGACCTGCTTAATTCGCTAAACAGTATACCACAACGCCTTTCCCGTTTCGTGGAGGAGGAGAAATGATCAAAACTGTTCTATTATCCGGTAAAGTTGCGTAAGGTCGGGGGTAAGTATTATTTCCGTCCTTCGGTTCTTGCTTCTGGCATCAGGAGTGTTGCGGGCATCAACCGGGAGAAATTCACTTCTGCCGGCTGCCGTCAGACGCTTAGGATCAATTTTTGTCCCCTCCGTAAGTTCCCTGACAACAGTTGTGGCTCGCTTGACACTCAGGTCCCAGTTGTCGCGCAACTGTCCGCCTGACGGACGGTAAGGCACATTGTCAGTATGGCCTTCTATTGTAATCTGAATGTCGGGATTCCTTTCGAGAACCGTTACCAGCCTTCTGAGGGCTGTTCTTCCATTTGCATCAATATCCCAGCTTCCTGTTTTAAAAAGCAGTTTCTCGTCAAGTGATACATATACCTTGCCATCACGCATCGTAACCGTCAGGCCGTTGTTCTCAAACCCGAAAAGTGCTTCCGAAACCTTGTTCCTTAAATCCCTGACGGCATTCTGCTGGGCATCAAGAATCTTTTCCAGCTCAACAAGCCGCTGGTTACGCTTTTCCAGCTCAAAGGTAAGCATGTCAAGATCTGCCTTCTTCTGGTCAAGATTCATCTCAAGGTCTCTCAGCATATTCTCCTTCTGCTGCAGATTTGCCTGTGCCGATTGCAGATCTGACAGTAGTCGTGAAGTCTCCCTCGCACTACCCTTGATCAGGTCATCCTGTGCTTTCTGCAGTTCAGCATATCTGTTATTGAGTCTTCCGTAATCCTGCCTTGCGCGGTCGAGCTCTGCCTCAAGAGCCTGGTAGTTACCCCTCATCCCCGAGTACTCTGTTTCCATTGATGCTATCCTCGCCTCAAGCTCCCTGTTCGCCATTGAAAGCTGAATATTGTCTGATTTGTAGGCATCGCGCTCATTAACATTCTGCTGGCTGGCATCACGAAGATTTCCGTACCTGCCCGCGGGAACACAGGCAATAGCAGTCAGCATAGCTACAAATAACACCAGTTTTATGCTCTTCATATGTTTAATGTTTTATCGTAAAACGATCTTTTTGCTCTATTAATTGTTAGTAGATTAGAATATGGCAAAAGTAAGAATTTCCTTTGACCCTCCCGAACCGGTCAGGGTTTTAATATTTGCTATATTTGCAGAACCAGTAATTCAGTCTATTGCGAATGAACGAAGAGTACAAATACCTTTACTCAATAGCTACTCCTGATGACATCAGAAGGCTTGAGAGGACTGATCTGATAGGCCTTTCAAATGAGCTAAGGAGTTTTATCATTGACGTGGTAAGTTCAAACCCCGGACATTTTGGTGCAAGTCTTGGAGTAGTGGAACTGACTGTTGCCCTTCATTACGTATTCAATACTCCGTATGACAAGATTATATGGGATGTCGGCCACCAGGCTTACGGTCATAAGATACTGACCGGAAGAAGGGACAATTTCCATACAAACAGGAAATACGGAGGCATCAGCGGCTTCCCGAAGATGAGCGAGAGTGAATATGATGCATTCGGCGTAGGGCACTCCTCAACCTCGATATCTGCAGCATTGGGCATGGCAGTGGCTGCAAAGAAAAAGGGAGAGAATAGGCAGATAGTTGCAGTAATAGGAGACGGGTCAATGACTGCCGGCCTTGCATTTGAAGGCCTCAATAATGCCGGTTCAGCCAGCTCAGACATCCTGGTAATACTGAATGACAACAACATCGCAATCGATGAAAACGTAGGGGCACTCAAGGAATATCTTGTCGATATTACCACCAGCCGTACATACAATAAATTCAGAAACGACGTCTGGAATAATCTTGGCAAAATCAGAAAACTCGGAGCCAAAGCCAGAACTCTGGTTTCGCAAATAGAGGCTGGCATAAAGAGTACTATCCTCGACCAGAGCAATCTTTTCGAAGCATTGAATTTCAGGTATTTCGGACCTGTCGACGGTCATGACATACTTCACCTCACCAGGGTACTCGAGGATATGAAGCATATTCCCGGTCCCAAGTTGCTGCATTGTATAACCAAGAAGGGCAAAGGCTTCAGGGAGGCCGAACTGAACCAGACAGCATTTCATGCTCCCGGACTATTTAACAAGGTAACGGGTGAAATTATAAAGACATCTGACCTGAACGAACCGCCGCTTTATCAGGATGTCTTCGGACATACAATCCTTGAACTTGCAGGACAAAACGAGAAGATCGTTGGCATAACACCCGCAATGCCTACCGGATGTTCACTCAACATAATGATGAAGGAGATGCCGGAAAGGACATTTGATGTCGGCATTGCCGAACAGCATGCAGTTACATTCTCGGCGGGTCTGGCATCGCAGGGAATGATCCCGTTCTGCAATATATATTCATCATTCATACAAAGAGCATACGACCAGGTTATACATGATGTGGCACTACAGAACCTCAAAGTGGTTTTCTGTCTCGACCGTGGGGGGCTGGTAGGTACCGATGGAGCAACCCATCATGGCTTCTTTGATCTGGCATTCATGAGGAATATCCCGAATATGATAGTTGCCGCTCCGATGGATGAGGTTGAACTGCGTAATATGATGTATACCGCACAGCTTGAATCTGTAAAGAGCCCCTTCAGCATCAGGTATCCGAGAGGTAAAGGTATCTATACAGAGTGGCGCAAGCCATTTGAAAAGATTGAGCCCGGTAAAGCAAGACTTCTCAGAAAAGGCACTGACATTGCCGTGCTGAGCATTGGACTCCCGGGCAACTTTGTTGAAAGCGCCGCATCAATACTGGAATATGAGGGTATCTCAATTACCCATTACGATATGAGATTCGCGGCCCCTATCGACGAAGATGCCCTTCATGAGGTTTTCAGATCGTTCAACAAAATAATCACAGTAGAGGATGGTATGCTTAAGGGCGGTTTTGGCAGCGCAGTAATCGAATTTATGTGCGACAACTACTACAGTGCCAGGGTTAAACGACTCGGCATACCAGATTACTTTGTCGAACATGGAACCCAGGAAGAACTCTACCGTGAATGCGGATACGATACAGCCTCAATAGCTGAGGCTATTCGCGAAATGACAGGAAAAGGCAAAAAAGAACCCCGAACCAGGAATATCAGGAAACCGGGTGTAAAAGTCTGAGATTTTTCCTATTTTCGCACTCCACAGTAAGCCCGGATGGCGGAATTGGTAGACGCGCTGGTCTCAAACACCAGTGGTAGCAATACTGTGCCGGTTCGATCCCGGCTCCGGGTACAAATAAGGGCGTAGA